>JBGUED010000008.1:0-16750 GCA_041821525.1 Candidatus Aminicenantaceae bacterium
GCACATCACCCTGGGCCAGGGGCCGCAAAAGGATTCTCGGGGATGATGCGGATGAGCAGCTCTCCGATGCCCTGTTCCTGAGCCGCGATCTGTTCCGGAGCCGCCTCCAGCCCGATCTTGGCTCCCACCCCCGGCTTGAGCAGGTTGACCAGGAGCTGGCCGGTCAGGATGGCCAGCAGGCTGCTCCCCACGTAATAGGCAAAGGTCTTCAGGCTAAGCCGGCCCAGCCCGGCAGCACTCCCCACGCTCACAACACCCGATATGATGGAGGTGACAATGAGCGGCATGATGGCCATGCGCAGCAGGCGCAGGAAGATCTGGGCGAGGGGATCGGCGAGGGGCAGGATGCCCTCCCCGAACACTCGGCCGGCAAAAATCCCCAGGAAAAACCCGATGAAGATATAGTGTGTCAGTGAAAGTTTTTTCATGCCTCTGGATGGCTATTATATCAAAATCCTTGTCAATTCCCATGGTTTTTAATAGCGTATTCCCGATGGGCCTGATGCAGCAGAAGTTCTCCCGCCTCTACTGTCGGGCGCTGGAGCCGGCTAACAGGATCCCTTTTGCCATGGAGAGCGACCGGCTCGTGCTGTTCTCCGATCACCACAAGGGAGACCGGAGCGCTGCAGACGACTTCAGCAAGAATTCAGGTGTGTATGAGGCGGCCCTCGATTTCTATGCGGCCGGGGGATTCCGGCTCCTGGTCCTGGGGGATAACGAAGAGCTGTGGAAAAACACCTATGCCCGGGTCAAGGAACACTACAGCGATCTGATTACGCGAGAGGTCGATCTGGCTCTCTCCGGGCAGGACGGCCGGAAGATCCGCATCTGGGGGAATCACGACAAGGAACTTTCTCTGCGCCGGCTCAGAAAAACGATCCGCATGGACGAGAAGGACCCGCTCCACGGGATCGATCTCAGGGAGGGCGTGTGCCTGGGACCGGACATCTTCCTGATCCACGGCCACCAGGGGCGGTTCTTCGAGGACAAAGCCTGGAGGATCAGCCGCTGGGCTGTACAGTTCATCTGGCGGACCATCCAGAGGATCCTGCACATCGGGATCGACGGACCAATGGAGAACGTGGCCGTGCGAGAGGGCCTGGAGATGCAGTACTACCGATGGGCCGAGTCCCAACGCGTCCTGATGATCTGCGGGCACACCCACCGGGCCGTGTTTGCCTCGCAGACCCGTTTCGACCGCCTGGACCGGGAGGTCCGCGCCCTCCGCCTTGAGAACGCCGGGGCCGCCCCTCCCCGGCGGCAGGAGCTGGACCGGCAGATCCGTGAGAAAGAGCATCACATGGCGCGCATCCAAACACGGCATGGCGGCAAGTCTCCGCGCTCCTTTGCCGAGCCAGCGGAATCGGCCCTGCCCTGCTACTTCAATGACGGCTGCTGCGGCTACACCAACGGCATCACCTGCATCGAGATCGACAAGGGAGAGATCCGGCTGGTGAAGTGGCAGCATGAGCCCCTCTGCCGTACGGTCCTGGTCCAGGACGACCTTAAGCAGATCCTCCACCACATCAAAACCGGCCGGCGGAGAACCGGCCCCTGATCCGAGTTGTATTGCCGATAATAAAAAGACTACTCCCCCTTTGTAAAAAAGGGGGAGTAGAAGGAGGGTGGAAGAGGATCCTCGCCCTCTCCCTTTTTCAAACCTCGACTCTGCCTTGGATGAGGTGAGTAACCGGCTTTTTGGGCTCGGTCATGATCATTGTGGCACAGGGGTAAGAGAGGGTCAATCACCCCTAACGATGATATGCGGGGTGATAAATCGAGTAGCCGGTGTTATAATAATGGGCTATATTTATTAGGAGGAAGAATCATGCAGAAGATCGGACTCATAAAGACCGAGGAGGACGCTATCAAGCTCCTGAACATCGCTTTAGAACACGAATGGGCGGTCAGCTTCGAATACACCATCCACGCCTATTCCATGCCCAAGGCCACCTATACCTACCCGGATCCTATCATGCTGGTCCGTCAGGACGTTCGGGCACAGACCATCCAGATCGGGATCGATGAGATGTACCATGCCCTACAGCTGGGGATCGTCATCCAGCAGATGGGGGGAATCCCGTCCTTCAAGACCGATACGGTCACCCGTTATCCACGCATCATCGACAACCTGAAACGGGATAAGATGACGGAAGACCTGGTGACTGATCTCTACCGGACCGCAGAGCTCGTGGAAGGCGCATTTCCCAAGATCCAGAACATGATCCTGAACATTGCCTATGATGAGGTCCGGCACGCCGCCCAGTTTCAGACCATGATCGACACCATGGAGGCCGAAGGACAGCAGGACGCGCTCTGCTATCAGCCTGCGCCCGAGAACCTCGACAAGGAAGAGATCCAGCTCCTGCACGAGATCATGCGTTTGGAGAACGAACTCATGCACCGTTATCTCAAATACACACTGCTCTTCAGCGACCACCAGGACCTGAGCCAACGGCTGTTCAAGAATGCCATCGACCAAATGCGGCACTGGGACAAAAACGCCGGCACCCTGGTCAAGCTGGGGGATGTCGTACGCATCGAGAACGCGGAGAAGGATACGGAGGGCGTGGAAAAGAGTCTTTCGCCCATGCCCGATCTGTACTCGGGAGAGGACCGGGTGACCGCCCTTGAAACCCTGGGGCCGACCGAGGAAGAGCTCATCCGGCTGTATGAAAGGCTCATCCCCTTCTTTCCCGAAGGTGAGGTCAAGGAAAGGCTCACTCCCAACCTGGCCCTGGACCGGGAGCATGTATTCACCCAGACATACCTCCTGGAGAACGCCCGTCAGATTGCCGGCCTGAAGTAAGCGGATGAAAAAGATCATCACAGACCTCCAGCAGTTCCAGTACTTCTATCCCTACACCGTGGCTGTGGTGGGGGCCAAGAGCGGAGAGGGCATGAATTACATGTCCTGTGCCTGGCATACCGCCCTGTCATTCGATCCTCCCCTCTTCGGGATCCTGGTCTCCAAGAAGCGGCGCACGTACGATTTCATTACAGAGGCCAAGGAGTTCACGGTCAACTTTCTGGCTCGTGAGGACATCGCTCTCTCGGCGCAGATGGGGCGCATCTCAGGCCACAACCGGGATAAGATCCAGGAGTTTGCAGTAGAGCTTTCGGACTCCGTGCACATCCAGACGCCGGTGCTGGAGGCCGCCTATGCCTCCTTCGAGTGCCGCCTGCACGACACCCGCCCCTACGGCGACCATGTGCTCTTCGTGGGGAAAGTGCTGGCCGTGCAGGTCCAAGAAGACTGTTTCGACCGACAGGGGATGCTCGATCCCACACAGGTCAAACCCCTGCTCTACATGGGCTCAGACTTCTACCTGACCGTGAACCCCGACACGCTGGAGCATAAACTCCCCTAAGCGCTGGGGGACGTCCCCCAAAGGGACACCCTAGTCGACAGACTATCGACAAAAAGCCTCGCTGAGGGACGTTCCCGTAAGAGACGTCCCTGTTGAAACGCTAGGTGAATAGGGTGTCCCTTTGGGGAACGTCCCCATTTTTGTCTGTTGATTTGCGGAGCGAATTCCGTATAATAGGATCAAGTTCATGGGCACAGCGATCACGGTCACCGACCTGCACAAATCCTTCACATCTGAATTCCTGCGCCGTAAGCACGAGATCCTCAAGGGCATAACTCTGAGCGTCGAGGCCGGAGAGATCTTCGGCTACCTGGGTCCCAACGGGGCTGGTAAGACCACGACGCTGAAGTGCCTGCTGGGGCTCATCTTCCCGGAGAAGGGAGACATCGAAATCCTGGGCTATCCCCACATGTCTCTCCAAGCCAAGAGCCGGTTGGGGTACCTGCCCGAGAATCCATATTTCTATGACTACCTGAGCGCAACGGAGTTCCTGCGCTATTACAGCCAGCTGCACCAAATCCCCAAAGCGGAACAGGGCGCAAGAATCGACGGCCTCCTGGAACGAGTCGGGCTTAAGGAGGCCGCTGATCTCCAGCTGCGCAAGTATTCCAAGGGCATGCTGCAGCGGGTCGGGCTGGCCCAGGCCCTGCTCCACGAACCGGAGCTGGTGCTCCTCGACGAACCCCTGGGCGGCCTCGATCCCCTGGGCCGCAAGGAGATCCGGGATATCATCGTGCAGCTCAAGGAGGAGGGCAGGACCGTGTTCCTTTCCTCCCACATCCTGCAGGATATCGAAATGATCTGCGACCGAGTGGCGATCATCGTCGCGGGCCGCATCGTGAACCAGGGTCGCCTGTTCGATCTCATCTCGGAAAAGATCCTGTTCACGGAGATAACCCTCTCAGGGATGCCGGAAGACGAGCTGCGGGCCTTTGGAGACTGCCTGACCACGCAGGGCGGGAAGATCCTGCTCAAGGTCTTCGAGGAAGCCAAGGTCCAGGACGTCCTACGGCTGGCCATGGAGCGGAAAGCCGCAGTGCACTCGCTGGTCCCCCGGACCGAGAGCCTGGAAGACCTGTTCGTGGGGACAGTGAAAGCCCGATGAAGATCCGAGCCATCGCCCTCAACACCTTCCGGGAGGCCATCCGGGACCGCATCCTCTACCTGCTGCTGTTTGTCGCGGTGGTGAGCCTGGTCTTTTCGCGCCTTCTGGCGCTGCTGACCGTGGGGGACCGTATCAAGATCATCACCGACGTCGGCCTGGCCTCGCTGTCGCTTTTCGGTGCGCTTATGGCCATCCTGATCGGCACCGGCCTGGTCTACAAGGAGATCGACAAGAAGACCATCTACACCCTGCTGGCCAAGCCCATCCACCGCTGGCAGTTCCTGTTGGGCAAGTTTTTTGGGCTGATCCTGGTCCTGTTCGTCATGCTCTCTCTGATGAGCCTGATCTTCATCCTCATCCTCCTGCTCCATTCCGGAAAATTGGAGTGGGGGATGTTCGTGGGCCTGGCGTTCATCTTCCTGGAGATGTGCCTCATCACCGCGGTTGCGCTGTTCTTTTCCTGCTTTTCCACGCCCATCCTCAGCACCATCTTTTCCCTCGCCTTCTATGTGATCGGGCATGTGTCCTGGGGCCTGGAAACCCTGATCGGCAAGCTCAATTCGGGCTTTGCCAAGGCCGTGGCCCGCGTCTTCTATACGTTGATCCCTGACCTGGAAAACTTCAACTTCAAGACCGAGATCGTCCACCACCTCCCCATACCCCCCCAGGTCTTCCTGTACGCTACGCTCTACGGCCTGTGCTACACGGCCTTTGTCCTGGCTCTGGCGATGCTGGTCTTCCGGCGCAGAGATTTCATATGATCCCATGAAAAAAGGCATCGCGATCCTGGTCCTGTGCGTGAGCCTGGCCGCCTTCTCAGGCCTCAAGCTCCACTTGGACCGCATCCCCCGGGCCCAGGTGCCGGGCGCCTCCATCCTGTACCTCCCCTCGGGCAGGTCTCTGCAGTACATGTCCCTGGGAAACCGGCCGCTCATGGCGGACCTGATCTACCTGTGGGCCATCCAGTACTTCAGCAACGCCGAGGTGTCCGAGCGCTACGACCACCTGGAACACGTCTTCTCCATCATCGCCGAGCTGGATCCCCGCTATGTAGATCCCTACTCGATCGGAGCCATGATCGCCGGAAAAGACGCAGGGGACATGGAGACGGCCTTCCGCATCCTGGACCTGGGCCTCGAGAAGAATCCCGACCAGTGGATCTTCCCATTGGAGGCCGGCCATACCGCCCTGATGCAGCTCAAAGACTTCGAGCTCGCCCGGGAGTACTTCAAGAAGGCCATGGAAATCCCGGGGGCCCCATCCATGACCCGGCGGCTGTATGCCGATGCCTCCACCAAACTCACAGACTACCGCACCGCCTTCATGCAATGGCTGGAGATCTATGAGACGACCGATGACAAGCGGGTCAAGGACATCGCCTACAACCACGTGTACCGGCTCAAGTCCCTACTGGACTTCGAGAACCTGGCCCAGGATATCCAAGAATACCGGGAGCGCTTCGGCCGCTACCCGGATGACCTGTCCCAGTTGGTCACAACCGGACTGCGGGCTTCCATTCCTCCCGACCTGGAGGGCAACGCCTACGTGTATGACCAAGAGACCGGCGAGGTCACGACGGCAAGGCTATGGTGGAAGCGCTAATCGTCCTGTACGGGCTGGCCTGGGGCAGCTTCCTCAATGTCGTGATCTACCGCCTGCCCCATGGGATAAGCCTGGCCCTCCCCCCCTCTCACTGCCCGCAGTGTGAGACCCGGATCAAGCTCTACCACAACATCCCCGTGCTCTCCTGGGTCCTCCTGGGCGGCAAATGCCGCTACTGCGCCGCGAAGATTCCAGCCACCTATCTCCTGGTGGAGATATTGACGCCTCTGTCCTTCCTCATGCTCTACCTGAATTTCGGGCTCAGCCTGCATTTCTTCATCTCGTGCCTGTTCACGAGCGGACTCATCGCCCTGACCTTCATCGATCTCTATCATCAGATCCTCCCGGACCAGATCACGCTGCCCGGGCTGGTGCTGGGCCTGATCTACGCCCTTTTCCGGGACGACCTGACGCTGCGGCAGGCCTTGATCGGGGCCGTAGTGGGCGCAGGCATCCTCCTGGCAGTATACGGCACCTACTACCTGCTCAGGAGGAAGGAGGGCCTGGGCATGGGGGATGTGACCCTGATGCTCATGATCGGGGCCTATCTGGGATGGCGCGGGACCGTCCTCACCTTGATCCTGGGTTCGTTCCTGGGGGCGTTGGTGGGCGTCTACATCATCGTGGTCCGCAAGCAGGACATGCAGTTCGCCCTGCCCTTCGGCACCTTCCTGGCTCCCGCCGCCTATGTGGCGCTGGTCTGGGGAGAGCGGATCATCGCCTGGTATCTGGGGATGTTCCCCTCTCCCTGAAACGCCCGCTCAGCGCGGGTATTTGATGATGCGGTAGACCTCTCTCCAGGTCTTGATCACCAGCGCGGATCCGACCGGCTGTTCCAGCCTCTGGATGGACGAGTTGAATTCCTGGATGTAGACCTCGCGCTTCTTCTTGGAGCCCATGGTCCGTTCGCCGATGGTGACCGCGGAGCGGGCCTTGCTGACAAGCTGCAGGTTCTCCAGCGGGCCGGTGGACGAGGTGAAGGCCGTGCCGCCCACGGGTGTGTTGCCCACGCTCTGGACAAAGCGGGCGTAGAGCTTCCCGAATCCCACCAAGCTCTCGCAGGGATTCACGCTCTCAATACTCCCGGTCAGAGTGGAGAAGTAGACGATATAGTCAGCCACTACCGGGTCAGCCCATACCTTCTCTCCGATGCCCAGCTCGCCGCTCTGTTTTTCGACAGGCAGGCCCAGGTCGCTTTCATCGCCCATGAACCATTCCACCTCGGGAACAGCGTCGTCGATCATGGCGATAAAGGAGTAGGTCACATTGTTGGGGGCGCGGTCGTCTCCGCCTGTCCCGAAATAGATGCGGGGCGGGGCATTGGTGACACCGGGATTGACCCACACGGCCGGCTTGGTGATGATGGGATAATTGTCCGGGTCCTCATACAGGATTGTGCCGTCCCAGGTGGTGGCATCGAGGTACTGGAGACTGGTATCCACCTTCCACAGGCGGCCGTCCAGGTCGCCCACATAAACGCTGTCGGTATACCCGTCCGGAGGCTCGCGGTCGGTCAAGTTGGGCGAGCCGGGGATGGCATTGGGGATGTTACCGGCCCCGGTGTTCACTTCCCCGGCATCCAGGGTCCAGATGGCCCCTCCGGTCTCCACGTCCACAACATAGAACTGCTGGCCCTGCGTTTCTACGGGATCGTTGTCATAGCCAGAGCCCATGAATGCCAGCCAGGATCCTTGGGCATAACCGGTCCTCTCGACCTTACCGATCACGGGGATGGACCAGCTCTCGCCCACGGTCACGTCGGTGAACTCCCACAGGGGCTGGGGATCGTCGGGATCCGTGACATCCAGGGCAAAGTAATAGTTCAGGCCGCCGGCCATCTGGCTCCCCTTGCCGGCCCCCTGGCCGCATATGAGGATCGTGTGCCAGGAGCCCGCGTAGTACACATCCTTGACCACGGGAGTTCCGTCCACATAAACGTCACGGTTGAAATACCGCACGAGGTTGACGTTGTCGACCGCCCACATATTGCGGAGCTTGGGAAGCAGATTGTAGGGGATAAAGGCCCAGACCTCTTCTCCGGTCTCCAGATCGAAGCAGTGGAGCATGCCGTCGTTGGCCCCCGTGTACAGGACCTTGCGCCGGTCCTCCCAGGTGTCCATGAAGGTGTCATACCCGCCACCCATGAGGTGCGGGACCTCCTGAGGCGGCCCGACCACCACCGGGTTGGAGTGGTTGAGATCCCCCAGCTTCCAGTAGCGGCCCTCACCCCGTACAAACTCGATGAGGCCGGCATTGTCGTTGTTGACATCAGCCAGGATGGGCCCCAGGGTCGCCACATTGGTTGAGCTAAATTCCATCCGGCTCAGACTCCCCCCGCTGGGGACCGCGGTGTAGATGTCCCGGCTGGCCGGGGACCGCCCATCGAGCAGCTCGCCGGCATCCCACAGGATGCTGACATCGGGATCCAGGTCTCGGCCTTCGGGTTGGGCCGGATCTGCGCTGGTGATGGTCCTCAGGTTGGAGTAGGAGCTGGCCGCGGCATCCAGGTCTGTCACATCATAGGCCCGGAGATGGCCCTGCCAGCCCGGGAAAAAGAAGGAGCCGGCAATGATCAGTTTCCGATCGATGCCGCCCACATCGGTGAGGTTGGCGGCCACCGAGGTGCGGGAGTACTCACGCCGCTCCACGTACATATATTCAAACCGGATCTCGGAAATGGCCGGAGATTCGAAGGAAGCCCCGGTAAATTCGGCCATAGGATCTTCTTCCGCAGTCAGTACGGCCTTCCACCTCAGCTCAGAGCCGTAGTGGCTGAAGGTGTGCCACTCCAGCGGTTGCGTCAGGTTGGCAATGGCGTTGCCGGAGAAGCGGGTGTAGAACTCCCAATCCTGTCCATTGTTGGAGAAATAATAATCGATGTTCAGTCCGGTGGAATCACCGCCCAGCACGTCCTGCCTGAGTACAGTGATACGAGCCTTGGTCACGGCATAACGTGTGGGATCCAATCCTCCGGTGATGTCGGTCGAGACTCCTTCCCCAAAAAGAGAGTAGACATCGGCCAGCTGGTTGATCACCAGGTAATAGTCTCCGGAATGGTTGGCGTCCGCCAGAATGACGTCCATGTCGCCGTCCATATCGTAATCCACGACCTCGCTGATGTCCACGTCGTGGGGATCAGGCAGGATGGGCTGGCAGTCGTTCAGGCAAATGAAGCGGAGGTCCAGCGCACCGTCCACCATGCCCTGGTTCTTGTAGAGCCACATGTGGGCATCATTGCCTGCGTTCCAGGCGTCGGTGGCCCCGAAAATGTCGATGTACCCGTCGTTCTTGAAAGAGGCTGCTGACAGGGCCACGGTGCCGGTGGCCTCGGGAACCGGGATGGGGAGCTCGTGGCGCATGAAATAGCCTGTGCCGTCGTTCTCATAGTAGACCAGATAGGGGATGTCCATCACGGTCCCTGCCACGATGTCGATGTCGCCGTCCAGGTCGAAATCCGCGGCGGCTACAGAGGAGCCGCCCCGGCCGGTGGTGAAACCGGTGGGCTCGTTATAATTCAGTTCCGTGAGCTCGAAGTCATTTATATCGGGCGTGCGATCACCTGGATTTCGGAGCAGATAGATCTTGTCCTGGCTTATGATCAGCAGGTCCGGGTCCCCGTCATTGTCGATGTCCACGGCCGACAGGTGGTCGGCCGCCCAGTTGATGTAGATCCCTTCCGACATGAACAGGCTCGTGAAATCCAGGTTGGGGGCATCGAAGTGCGAGGTGAATTGCGGATTGAACCTGTTGCCGTCGTTGATGTACATGACGGCGAGAAAGCCCTGGTGGACGAAGCAATCGTCGCTGCCGCAGTCGTCCACGTCGTTCTTCATGAAAAAGAAGTCCAGGTAGTTATCGCCGTTGAAATCAGCCACGGCCATGGCGGCCGGGCCGCAGTTCAGGCCGTCTTCATACACGTGGGTCTCGTCGATAAAGAAGATCAGGCCGTCGTCATCCTCACCGTCGTTGGTTTTATCTTCATAGTGGTTCTCGACCAGGATGAGGCGGTAGTTGTTGTCGATGTCCAGCCCGATGAGCTCCGGCATGCCGTCGCCGTCGAAATCCCCGGCGCCCGCCACATAGATGCGTGCCCCCATGGGACTGGGGGTGCCGATGTCGAAGTTGCCTCCCAGCTTGTTCAGGGTGATCGGTCCGGACGGCCACTGGGCTACGGAGGAGTTGGCTCCGTCTTTGTGATCGATGGTGTTAAAGTTCTCCGTGAACAGGCCGGTATTTTCCACACAGGCGTCCTGAGCCAGGAACCGGATCCCCAGCGCAAATACCATAATTATGAGCGGGATCAAGATCCCGATAAGCTTCCTTTTCCTTTTCATGGCTTCCCTCACATATATTTTATGTTCAAACCTTGGCTAATCTATGGCGATCATGACCTCGATCCGGGCCGTGACCATGTTGCTGCCCGTACCCGCGGTCCCGATGCATACGAGAAGGACATCGGTGGCATCAGAGGTGTTCATGCCCTCCTCGTCATCGATCATGAACACCGTGTAGGTGTACTGCATATCCATACTCCCATCAGGGGCAAGGATGTACGGTTCCTTGTAGAACAGGATGCCGGTTGTGTTCTGATCGATGCTGTTCTGCTCGAACAGGTAGAGAATCTCGTCATCCGTGAGCCTGCGGAAATAGTGCAGCTGGGAATCGGGATCACTGAAATCCGGGTTATCGATGCCCACGGGCTCTGTCAGGTAGTATCCATCGAAGGTGGTCCACCCGCCGGAGGTGAAGGCGTTTTCCAGCTGGGCCCAGGCCGCATCGAATCCTGTCTCGGCTGCATTGAAGGCCTCCTCCTGCCAGCGGAGGTTGCCCGACACTTTGTTGCCCATGTCCGTTATCGTGAGCAGGGCCACACCGATAGAGGCCATGAAGGCCAGGACCATGATGATGATGATCAGGCCGATGCCTCTTTCCCGGTTGTTTTGTGAAGCTTGGTCCCGGCGAGTGATCCCCTTCATGGGAGACTCCTTTATAGGCATTCTTGGTTTTCTCAATGGCGTCCGCCTGTGTTGTAGAGCTGCAGGCTCATGTTGCGGATGGTGGCCGTGGACTCCATCAGGAAACGGCGGCGGTAATCATCCTGGGCCATGACCGGGCTGTTGGCGACGGCCGGCCGCCGGTAGAGGTGCACACCCGAGGACCCGCTGCGCGACACGTGCTTGAACGGCTCGGGCGTGCAGCCCAGCACCTGGATCCGGATCTGCTGAAGGAGCGCGATCACGGCCGTGTCTCCGGTCCAGATCGGATCCCAGTCCCTCCAGCCGTCCAGGACGCCGTCATCGTCCAGGTCCCCGTTGTACTGGAACTGGAGGTTCTCGATGTTCATAGCCAGGGGAAGGTGCATCATGGTCCCCATCCCAGTGCTCTCGTCGAGGGTGGTCAGGTAGAGGGTGTTGGGTTCTCCCAGGTACCCGTCCTGCATCACCGTGAGGTTCAACCCGGGATAATCTCCGGGATGGCCGGTTGTGTCCAGCCAGTAGTACTTGATCTGACCCAGGGTGACGATGGAGTCGTCCCAGCAGTCCGCGGCACACCCGGTGTCGATCAAGCCGCCGGGCGGATTGAGCTCGGACTGCCCGGGCTGCATGTTGAAGTGTTCAACACCGGACCCGCACCCGAATACGGAATTCGCAGGGATATACCGGAACGTGAAGCAGCCGGGGCAGGTGGTGGATATGATGAGCACCATGCGGTTCTCGTAGTAATCCGGGCACTCGTAGGGCGCATTCTCCAGGGACCAGTCATAGAGGAAGGCCGTGGCGGCGCCTCCGCCTCCTCCGCCCTGATACTGCTCGATCACCAGGAACAGGGGGTCGTCGAAGTTGCCCATGACTTTCAAAGCGTCCGAGGCCTCGGGGCCGGGGCCGAACGCATCCTCGCCCTCGATGAAATAGCCTGAAATCTCCGAGGTCAAGCCTACTCCGGCCGACCGGGCATCCCGGCCGATCATGAACATGGCCGAACGCACGTCGTGCTGGAGCTTTGAGAACTGCTGCTGGTCCACTGAGATCTGGCTGGAGCGCATGTATAGGGACAACGTCGCTATGATGAGGATGAGCATCACAACGCTGCCCACCAGGATCTCGATCAGCGTGAAGCCGGCGTTCCCGCCCCGGGTCTGTATGTCTGTCGTTCTATGTTTGATCATCTCTCGGCTCTCCCTCTGTCCCTATCGGCTGATGAGGCTGGTGATGTCCGCCCGCACACGGTGGGCATCCGGATCAGCCAACAGCTCGCCCTGACTGATCGACAGCTTCTCGGCCGCGAAGATCAGGATGCGGGCCTGGTAGAAGGCGCCCGACTGCTGGAGCACCGTAATCCGGCGGTAGTCAAACACGCCATCCTGGTTGAGATCCAGCTGCTCATCCAGGGGCGCCCCCACCTGCGTAATCAGTTCCTCGGCCGTCAGCAGCCGCAGCTGTTCGATCTGCTGCCGGGCCAGGAAAGTGGCGTTGCTCATGCGGTCGGCCCGTGTGTTGTTGGCGATGCTGAGCACCATCAGCTGGGCCAGGCCCAGCAAGGCGATCGCCACCAGAGCTACGCCCACCAGGGTCTCTATAAGCGAAAATCCCTCGGATTCCCTTTTCCGTCTCTTGAGTATCCTCATCTTAGATTCCCTATTCAGGGGATATGATTTCATGTTGTTTCTCATTCGCTTCATCCGCTGCTGGACTTGATGAACTTCAGGGAGCCGCCGAAGTAGAAGATGACCTCCCGCTGGTCTTGCTGCTCATACCGGCGCATGCGGTCGCTCTGCAGTACCACACTGTGGTTGGTCTGGTCATAGTTGAGCACCAGCCCCATGGGTGAAAAAACCACCGTGGGATCTGAGCCGGGGAGGTTCAGTGTCAGATTGAATTTTTCGGGGACAATCTTTTCCAGCTGGCCGGGCATTCTCTCCCATACGCCAGAAGTGGTTTCCTGTTCGAGGAACATGACCCACGGCCCCAAGGAATTGTCAAAGCGCACCCGATGATTCAGCTTGGTCTTGATGGCGAGGAACTTGGCCTGCTCCATGGTCATCATCATTTCCCGTACTGCATTCTCGAGGCCCCTGACTTCCATGGTGTTGATGATTTCCGGAGAAACCGCGAGCGCGATCATTCCGAGCAAGGCGATCGCTATTAGAAGCTGGATCAGAGTGTATCCCTGCCTGTCGATTTTCATACCCATCCCTCCCGGACTCTAAATATCCCGTTTTCCTGTCCCCATTGGTCATCAGGTAGAAAAATATCCATCATAGTCTTATCTCTATAATAGCAATATTTATGCCAAGGCACAGCGACATTAACCGGTTGATATGAAACAAATTATAGTGGAAAGATTTTAAAATATCCATTGAAAATGCCGTTTTTTGTCCCTGACCTGACAATTTTTTGTCTATGGCCTTGCTTTTTCAACTATATAGATAACGCGAAGACCTCCATATGGTCAAGGGGTACCGAGGGTGAATCAGGGGGTGTTTTTTGGGGAGGCATTCTCACCCCAAAAGACTACCCCCTGCCGACCGCCGCCATCTCTCCTCCCCAACCACCCGCCTTGAAAGGAACTCTGGAGGGGCGTGGAGAGATGGCGGCGGACTGGAAGGATATTGCAATTTACAGGGGCGTATGGTATTGGTAAGCCATGCTCGCTGAGAAGCGGACCTATCAGATCATCCTTCTCATCATCTTCGTTTTCGCCCTGGGGGCCGCGCTGTTTTCCAACCTCCAGGCACTGCAGAGAAACTTCCTTTTCGCGGACGAGGCCGTCTACTTCATGATGACGGACAGCCTGGCGCAGGATGGAGACATCGAGTACACACGCAACGACCTCATCCGCTATTACCGCGTGTTTAACACCGATCCCAAGGGCATCTTCCTCAAGAAGGCCAAGAACGGCAAGCTGTACTACGCCAAGTCCTGGGCCTATTCGCTGTTCACGGCCCCGCTCGTCAAGATCTTCCGGGTCAACGGCTTTCTGGTCTTCCATTCCATCCTCCTGGGATTGATCCTGCTCATGGGCTTCACCTACGCCTCCTCCGCCAGCCAGAGCGCCCCGGCCTTCCTGTCGGTTTTTACGTTCCTGTTCGGGTCGGTAGCGGCCGTGTACTTCCTCTGGCTGCAGCCGGACTTTTTCAACCTGTTTCTGGTCTTTGCCGTGCTGTTCCTCTGGCTCTACAAACACACCCGTGGCGAGATCCAAGAGGGAAGCGGCTCCCGGGGCCGGGTGCAGGCTTTCCTGCTGTCGGACGCTTCGGACTACCTGGCATGCGCGCTGGCCGGCCTGGCGGTGTTCTCCAAACTCCCCAACCTGGCGCTGATGGGCCCGCTGGTCCTGTATACACTGATCGAGAAGAGATGGCTCAAGGCCGCGCTGAAGATCGCCATCTTCCTGGCTGTAGCGGCCAGCCTGTTCGGGATCAACCAGTGGATCACAGGGGAGTGGAACTACCAGGGGGGTGACCGCAAAACCTTTTACGGGCAGGGCGGTTATCCTCTGGAGAAGGAGCACCTGACATTCGAGACAGCCCAATCCGGTGTCATGAGCTCCGAGGGGTACTTTCAGAGGCACCTCTACTATCCCCGCGTCTATCTCGCCAACCTCTTCTACTATTTCTTCGGCCGGTTCACCGGCATCACATGGTATTTTTTCCCGGCCATCATGGCGCTGATCCTGTTCCTCGCCCGCAGAAAGCGGCTCTACCAGTGGCTGCTCTTCATCACCCTGGCCGGGGAAATCCTGATCTTCATTTTCCTGATGCCGGACAACTACGCAGGCGGAGGCGGGGCAGTAGCCAACCGCTATTTTCTCAGCATCTACCCCCTGTTCTTCTTTCTGGCCCCTCAGAAGGTCGAGATCAAGCCGATCGCTGTGAGCTGGATCATGGCGTCCCTGTTCATCGCCCAGATCCTGATCAATCCGCTCCTGCACAGCCATTTCCCCTCCACTCATGCCAAGCGGTTTCCCCTGAAGCTCATGCCGGTGGAGCTCACCCTCATCAACAACCTGCCCACCAACGCCCATCCTCCGGCGCAGCGCCAGTCGGTGGGCATCAAATACGCGTGGCTGTATTTCCTGGACGACAACTTCATCCAGCGGACGACCTCAGAACTCGAGAGGGACGGATTCTGGACCCGGGGCCCTCACCGGGCCGAGATGCTGTTGAAGACCTTCTATCCCATCAAAGAGGTCACCTTTATACTGCTCAACAATCCCCGGCTCTCCAATACCGTCACGGTGAGTTTCGCCGGAGAGGAAAAGCAGGTCACGCTGGGTTACAAGGAGCGGAAATCGGTGACCTTCACGCCCCGAAAGGCCTTTCGGATGAACGAGTGGATCCACCTCTACAAACTCTCGGTCCGGGCGGCCAAGGGCTCCATCCCCCACTATGAGGAAGAGGAATTGGATGAGCGGCGCTACCTCGGAGTCTATTTCGAAGTGGACATCGTCCCCGTCTACATGCCGGATTGACGATCATGTGCGGTATATGCGGTTTTTCCGGCCAAAACTCCAACAGGAACGATGCGGAAGCCGTGCTGACCTCCATGTGCCGCAGCATCACGCACCGCGGTCCTGACGATGAGGGCACCTATGTCGCACAGGGTGTCGGCCTGGGAGCAAGGCGTCTCAGCATCCTCGATGTCCAGGGCGGGCACCAGCCCCTGTCCGGAGAAGACGGCAAAACCTGGGCGGCCCACAACGGCGAGATCTACAACTTCCTGGAGCTGAGGGAGGAACTCCAGGGGCACGGCCACCGCTTCAGCACCCACACAGACACAGAGGTGGTCCTGCATGCGTACGAGCAATGGGGGATGGGATTCGCCGGCAAACTCCACGGCATGTTTGCCACCGCGGTCTGGGACGGCCGCCAAAAAAAACTCATCCTGATCCGTGATCGCCTCGGCATCAAGCCCCTTTACTACACCCAACTGCAGGACGGGACCCTGGTGTTCGGCTCGGAACTCAAGGCGCTCCTGGCCTATCCCCAGGTCCCGCGCGAGTTGGAGCCGCAGGCGCTGGATCTCTTCCTGACCCTGGAATACATACCGTCCCCGCACTCCATCTTCCGGGGCATACACAAACTGCCGGCCGGGTCCACCCTGGAATACAGCCGGGGCCGGCTGGAGATAAAGACCTACTGGCAGGTCGATCCGCCGGCCGAGCCCATGGGTCGCTTGGGAGCGGCGCAGGTGAGCACACTGACCGACGAGCTCTACGCCCTGCTCAAGGACTCGGTCAAGATGCGGCTGATCAGCGACGTGCCGCTGGGCGCCTTCCTGAGTGGAGGGATCGACTCCTCCGCCATCGTGGGCATCATGCGAGAGCTGGGGGCCTCCCCCCTGAAGACCTTCTCCATCGGATTCGAGGACCGGACCTACGACGAGCTGGAACATGCCCGCCGGGTCGCGCGGGCCTTTGATACGGAACACGAAGAGTTCGTGCTCCAGCCTCAGGCGCTGGAGCTGACCGAGAAGCTGGTCCGGCACCTGGATGAGCCGCTCGCAGACTTCTCCATCTTCCCCACCTTCCTCGTGTCTGAGATGGCGCGTAAACACGTGACCGTGATCCTCTCCGGCGATGGAGGGGACGAGCTGTTTGCGGGTTATGAACATTATCAGGCCCAGAAGCTGTCCCGGAATCCATGGCTGGCTCCGGCACACCGGCTTCTGCC
>JBGUED010000009.1:0-16655 GCA_041821525.1 Candidatus Aminicenantaceae bacterium
ACCAAAGAGATCGGGATCCGTAAGGTCCTGGGAGCGTCAATCCCGAAGATCTGCCTTTTGCTCTCCCGGGAGTTCTTCAAATGGATAATGGTCGCGAACCTGATCGCCTGGCCGGCGGCCTATTTCGTGACGGGGCAATGGCTCCGGAGCTTCGCGCACAGGGCCGACCTCTCGCCCTGGATCTTTATTCTCTCTGGAGTCTTATCGGTCACAGTGGCCGCCGCCGCGATCGGATATCAATCCATAAGGGCAGCCTTCAGCAATCCCATCAAGTCACTCCGCTACGAGTGAAAGGAGAGGTCACGCCTCCTCGACCACACTCCAGCCCAGCGCATCAGCCAGGCCGTAGACAGACTGCTTGAGGTCGCCGTAGAAGATCTCCCAGTGCCAGTGCCACATGGTTAAGAGTCTCTTCCTGTCGCTATGGATTCGACATAGAGTTTGGTCCGGCAGGCTTAGAACATGTAGGCAAGCTTGGCAAAAAAGGTGTGCCCCTGGTCCCCCTTCTCTCCGAACTCCGCCGTTCCCTTCTGGTAAGCCAGCTGGAACGTTCCAAAGGGCGGTTGGAAGCGGTAGACAAACAGGACCTGGACGTTGTGTTTATCGATGGCAGTGTGCACCTGGTAGAAGAGCTTCACATAAAGATCCGGGGTGAAATGATTGGTGGCACGGAGGGCGTGGATCCAGGTGCTCTCCCCCTCAGGATCGGGTTCGTAAATCAAGCGGGAGAGCTCGTATTCGACAGAGAGACCGCTCAGGATCATGTAGTTGACGTTCCCTTCGATCAGGTGAAAGTCCAGGTCGAAATTGTGCCCGAAGCTGTAGCTGATGCTGGCGTTCTGCCATTCGCGGGTGTTGTAGCCGAGCTCGATATCCGTCTTGTGATTGCGGAAATCCTTCTCGTACAGCTTGTATTCCTGATGGTGTCCCAGCTCTAGGGAAAATTTATTCCTCAGTTCGAAATCCAATCCCTGGTCGATCTTCCAGCTCCGCAGGATCCCGTCGAGTCCCCAATAGATGTTGTAGTTGGAATCATATTCGATGCTGTTAAACATGGTCTGGCGCATCCACCAGGTCTTGCTGATGGCCGAGTCCAACTCTCGGCGGTTGTCATCCCGAATGAACCCGACCTCGTTGGCATTGTCCGCAAAGTTCTCACCCAATTGGGAGTAACGCAGGTGGATGTGGAAGGTGGCGGTATCATAGCTGGGGCGGAGGAAGAAAGCGAGGTTGCTCCCGCTGTAGTCCCCATAGCTGGCTGCCAGCTGACCCGTGAAGCGGAAGGTGTCGGTGAAATACAGGGCCGTGTCAAAGCCCAAGGTGCCCTTGTTTGTACTGTCGATGTGCCTGTTTGCCAGCAGAAATCCCACGGTGGAGCCCCGCATCAGGGCCTTTTTCGCCCTGAAGACGCTGAAATTGGCCGAGTTTTCGTCCTGAGCCTCATCCGGTTTGGTTTGGACCGTCATGGCCTGGTACTCGTATCCGCCGGATTTCCCGTAAGCCTTGGCCCCGCCATAGATATCCCCGATCCGGCGCGAGTAGAACAGGCGGATCCGCTGTTGATAGATCTCTGCCCCCTCCAGGAAAAAGTTGCGTTTTTCGGGGAGAAAGGTCTCGAACCGCGTGAGATTGATGACCTCCTGGTCTGCTTCGATCATAGCAAAATCCGGGTTCAGGGTCAGGTTGCCGGAGACCTGGGGAGAGAAGGCATATCGGGCATCCAGTCCCATGCGCACATCCGTGCCCTTATCGACCTCGGTCTGGGAGACGATGTACGGTATGATCTGGCCCCGCTTGGCCGCCTTCTGCAGATCCAGACCCTGCAGCTCCCCGAACTGAGAGACCCGGGTGTAGGACTCCAGCGGGCCGGTCCAGAAGCTGTATTCCAGTTTGCGGGGAATGAACCGCCCCATGCTGAAGCCCCAGGTCTTCCCCTCTCCCGGCGTATACTTGATGCTCCTGAAGGGGACGGCGATCTCGGCGCTCCAGCCATACTCCGTCTTCTGGGCGGCCGACTTCCAGACCGCGTCCCAGGTCGGATCTGTGGAGCGCCCGTTATCCGTGATGCGGCCGTCGAACTGTGTACCCAGGAGATTGGTACCCAGGAGGTAGGCGCTCTGATGGTCCAGGAATGTGTCCAAGGCGACATACACCGCGTCGTCCGATGACAGCTCCGAATCTCTCTTGGTGATACTGGCGGCCACTCTCTCGGGTTCTGCGTCGTAACAGAGGAAGCCGAAATAGATATTTTCGCTGTCATACAAGACCCTGACCAAGGTCTTCTCACTGCCCGGTGCTCCCCGATCCGGCTGGAACTGGATGAATTCCCCGGCCTCAGGCGCCTCGGCCCACACCTCTTCTGAGAGCAGCCCATCGATCTCGATCGGGGCCTCGATGCGCAGGGCCGTCAAGTTTTTCAACTGCCACTGGCCCAGGACGAGCAGGGGAAACAGGCACAAAACTACCGCGACAAACAGAAGCTTGGGCTGCCGGCTTTTCAATTCATTTCTCGTGAACTCAAAAATCTACCACGTTTAACGGCATCTGTAAACTGGTGCCCCCTCAGATACAGGATGAATCTAGCTCCCCCATTCGGTCAGCGCTGCCGCAGATACTCGCGGACGGGTGCGATATCCAGAACAAAACAGCTGCGGCCGTGGGTGCCGATCACGATCTCACTCTCCCGGGGATGGACCACCAGGTCATGCACTGGAGTGGTCGGGAGGTGATTGCACAGGGAGTGCCAGGACGCGCCCCGGTCCAGGGACACATACACTCCCAGGTCTGTCCCGACATACAGAATGTCCGGAGAAACGGCGTCCTCCCGGATGACATTTATGGATTCGGCGGGCAGGCTGCCCGAGATGGAGGTCCAGGTCTGTCCGTAGTCGTGCGACACAAAGAAATAGGCGGAAAAATCGTCCTCCCGGTAGCCGGTCAGGGACGCGAACACGGTCGCCCGGTCAAAGCGTGACGCCTCCACTCGGCTCACCCACTTGTGGGGCAGTCCCTCCCGGATCAGAGTCCAGGTTTTCCCATCATCCTTTGTTACCTGGACATTCCCGTCATCCGCCCCCGCATACAGCAGCCCCTGTTGTACGACCGATTCGGAGAGCGACGTGATGGTCCCGTAAGGGACGTTGCCCTGCCGATCCGGCCCCGGATCGGTCGAGAGGTCGGGGCTGATGCAGGTCCAGCTGTCTCCCCGGTCGGGTGATTTATATATCTTGTGAGCGGCATAGTACAGGGTGGACGGGTCGTAGTGGGACGCGAAAAAGGGTGTCATCCAGTTGCGCCGGAACTGGGGCTCTCCCTCCCCGGCCCGCGGCATGATATCCTCGGTCTTTCCGGTGCGCATGCTTTTTCTGCGCAGGACTCCGAACTGATGTTCGTAATAGATGACATCCGAATCAGTGGGATCGAGCCAGGTGAAGTAGCTGTCTCCCCCGCCCCAGCGGTCCAGGTAAACGTGTTTCCAGGGATCCTCGACTCCATATTTGGTCAGCCGGTCGGTGATGTTGTGTGTCGAGGGTCCGAAAAGTGCGGCATTATCCTGGGTCCCGCCGTAGATATTGTAGGGCTCTGCCATATCCAGGGTGACGGCATAGAACTCGCCAATGGGCAGATTATTGAGATGCAGCCAGGTATCCCCGCGGTCATGGGACATATAGAGCCCGCCGTCGTTTCCCAGCAGAAGCCGGTCCGGATCTCTCGGGTCGATCCACATGGCGTGCATGTCCAGATGCAGGACCCGGATGTCGTGTGACAGCACATGCACTACGGTCTCATTGACATTCGCGAAGGTCTTCCCTCCGTCGCGAGAATGGAGGAGCTTGTTGCCCAGGACGTAGATCTCGTTCGGATCATCGGGGGAAATCCGGATCAGGCAGAAATCATAACCTATGGCCGTGGGTACAGAATCCTCATGGGTTTTTTGCCAGGTCTTGCCCTTGTTATCGGAACGGTAGACCTCTCCTGCGATACGCCTTTCCCCATCGGGGCGCAGGGCATGATTATCCAGCAGGGCATACACGATATCCGGGTTCGAGAGAGAGACGGCCAATCCGAACCGGCCCACGTCCTTCCCGGTCGGAAGTCCACGCGTCAGCCTTTCCCAACTCTTTCCCGCATCCGTCGACCTGTAGAGTGCACTCCCCTCGCCGCTGGCAGTGTGGTTCCAGGCCCGGCGGGTCCTCTCCCAGGCTGCGGCATAGAGGATCTGGTTGTCTGAGGGATCCATCACGACCTCTACGACCCCGACCCGATCCGAGACGTAGAGGATCTTCTGCCACGTCTCACCCCCGTCCATGGTCTTGAACAGGCCGCGTTCCTGATTGAATCCATAGAGGTGTCCCAGCGCCGCCGCATACACGATATCCGGGTTTTCCGGATCGATCACGATCCGGGGGATGTGATGGGAATCGTGCAGGCCCATGTTCTTCCAGGTCTTTCCCCCGTCCAGAGATTTAAAGACCCCGGTCCCGGAGTAGGAACTGCGGGCCATCAGGACCTCCCCTGTCCCCACCCACACGATGTTGGGATCGGAGGGCGCGATAGCGACGCAGCCGATGGCAAAGGCCGATTCGTCTTCGAAGATCGGGTTCCAGGTCGTACCGTTGTTCACGGACTTCCAGAGGTTACCGGACCCCGGACCCAAGTAGATGGTGAAGGGCTGGTCCGGGTGGCAGGCGATGGCCTCGATGCGGCCTCCCTGCTTCTCGGGCCCCACGGCCCGCCACACGAGGTTCTTGAAGGGAGATTCGGCCTTGAGGCTCTGATGATGCTCCCAGGACTTCATGCGGGCCTCGGGGGAAGTGGCCTGGCCGGCAGCCTGCGAGGCCATGACAGAAATAAAAAGAACAAAAAAGGGCAAAGGACATCTCTTCATGATCGACTCCTGTGCTCTTAGGCTATTAAAAACCAGGCCGGACTTCAAGCATCAAGGAGACAGGGGGACGCCGCCGCCCTGAAAAGGTAATCCATCCGAAGCCTGGGGATCCCGGGTTGAAAGAGTCCGGGAGATTCTCTCCGGTTATTTCCGGATCAATTCCAGGGCATACTCGAGTTCTGTATCTCTGTCCAGGAGCAGGTCCTGGATGGATCGTGTGAAGGGATAATCGGGGATGATCCCTCGGTCCCGGAGTTCATATCCGGAAACCGCCATATGATAGCGGAGCATAGCGAGCCTGATGCGGAGCCCCGAGTGCGGCAGGGTCAGCTGCGGCATGAAGCCAGAGGTGTTGCCATAATAGCCGGCCCCGCACTCCTCGCCCACGAATTTGGCCCGCTTGTGAAAGTGCAGGATCGAGGTGCACTCCCCGGAGCCGGAAAAACTGCGGCCGGAAATGAGCACAAAGACCTTGCCTCGGAAGCTCGGCTGCATTGGCTTCTGCTCGCCCAGGTTGGGGTGGAACAGCAGGTCGAAGGTCCCCTGCTCATTCCTGCGCAGCATTTTTTTCAGATTCGTTTGCATTTCCGGAGTATCGGTGTGTTCGAGAAAGGAAAAACTGTCCCGCATCACCTCCAAGTGGGTGTAGAACATGTAGGGCTTGTCCATGAGATAGGAGACCAGGAGCTTGCCGTTCAGGTCCGCCCCCCCCCCGTTCTCGCGCAGGTCGACGATGAGGTTCTCCACGGACTTGGCTTCCAGGTCCTTAAAGGTCTTGCGTAACAGGGTGGGATAGGCTTGTCCGATGCTTCGATACGGGCCGTCTGAGAACGTGCGGATCGTGAGAACGGCGGTGTCCCCGCGGTATTCCACCTCCAAGGGCGGGAGGGATCTGGTGGCGGCCGGATAACGCTCCTGAAAGATCCGGCTCAGGGCCCCGCGCCTCAGGCCCTCGACGGTGGTCGTGCGGCAGGTGCCTTCGCCGGGATCGGCATACGTGACCGTGAAGGACGTGGTCACGCCGGACAGGAGCGAGTACAGGGTACCGAAATATTCCGTGCTCTCCAAGCGCCTGTATTTGGATGTCTCGATGCGCCCGTCCGAGGGCATGTACGCGAACATGTGCTCCAGGATCTCGGAGATCGGCCGTTCATTGATGTCCAAAACGGCCCAACCCAATTCGATATCCGGGTCCTCGCTGTAGTTGCGGAACAGATACGCACTCCCGCGGACGAAGCGCAGGCTGAAAGGGAACAGGCAGGGCTGGTTGGAGAGATATCGGTCATAGGCCGCCGAGCTCCTCACACCGGTGTGTCCGTCATTGATCCGGGCGATGACCCCTGCCACCAGCCGGTTGAACTCCGGCTCGGTCATGGGGCGGTCGAGTTTATTGGCGACATTGGCAAAATGTTTGTCCATCTCCTCTTTCGAGGAGTAATAATAGAGCCCGGCATGCCCCTCCTCCAGGGCTGTGCGCAGGAGGGCGAAGTCTTCCCTGAGCTGTTCTGCGGGATATATCCTATCCGGATCGAATCCGATGTCCTGGCGAAGAGGCATTGAGATGGATCCAGCCAGGCACAGCCCAACCAGGACAAACATCAACACTACGAACAGGATTTGGCTATTTTTGTGCATCAAATGTTCCTTGCGGTCCGAATCGCACGAGGGCAGTATATCCCTCCCATTCATTAATTACGGAGCACGCAGGTTCGGGTTATACTAACTCAGAGAGCCCAGGGCCTCAGCGCACGGGTTCGGTCCGTTCGATAACCTTGAGTGAGCCCCGCAGAGCGACCTCCTCTCCTGAGATCTGAATGGTGTAATCCCCTGCCCGCGCAAACTGATAATACTGTGTGAAATAGGGGCGCGGGCTGTCCACTTTCTCCCGCACCAGGTCCCATCGGATCTGGTTAAAGCCCTTGCGGCCAGCGTGGGGCGTCTCCCAGATGCTCTGCCCTCTTTTGTCCCTGACAGAGATAGTCACATCGGCATCCCGGGTCAGGTAGAAGGTGATGGGGACCTTCTCCATGGTGCTGTAGTTGGGATCGCGGTGGGTGTCGTTGATCCAGGGCAGCCTGGCAACAGGAGTGCTGTACAGGCTAGGCTCCTGGGGGCTCCCTCCCTCGAAGGCTTCCTGGATGGGGCGGAGGTTCAGCTTGTAGATCCCCCGGCCGTGGGTTCCCACCACCAGGTCCATCTCCCGTTCCTGGATCACCAGGTCGGATATGGCCGTGGCCGCCATCTCCGGGCCCAGCAGAGACCAGCTGCGGCCCCGGTCCGTGGAAATGTAAACGCCCCGATACAGACCTGCATACAGGATGTCTTCATGGACGGGATCTTCCAGGATGACATATGCCACCTCGTCCGGCAGGTTGCCGGTTATCGAACGCCACAGCCGGCCATGGTCCTCGGACACAAAAAGATAGTTGGCAAGATCGTCGTCGTTGATCCCGGTCACCGCCGCATAGACCCGCTGCTGGTTGAAACGGGAGGGGCAGATGCTCCGGATATAGCGATCGGGCAGCCCCTCGGAAAACTCGGCCCATTCGACTCCGTCGTTGTGAGTGACCCAGAAGGCACCCCTGTCCGTGCCGGCATAGAGCAGGCCCGGTTTCAAGGGAGATTCCGCGATGGCCCCCATGGCCCCGGTTCGTTTTCCTGCATATGCCGATTCGGTGAGATCCGGGCTTATTAGGTTCCAGGCATCTCCCTGATTGAGGCTCTTGAAGATGTAGTTGCCGCCGTGGTACAGAGTGAGGCGGTTGTGGGACGAGATGAAATAGGGGGCGACAAACGCATACCGGAGCTCGCCGGGGTGGTCCTTGGGCAACCGGGGTCGGATGCGCTGCGAGCGGTCCGCCCGCAGGTCTTTGCGGAAGATCCCCCCGTTCTGCGATGACGAATACACCGTGTTGGGATCGACAGGATCTGGTATGGTCACACACCCGTCCCCCCCGGCCCAGGCATCCACCCATACATACTTCCATCCATCCGGGTACTTGGGCTTCCATTCCCGGGACGGACCGTACACCGAGGAATCGTCCTGAGTGCCGCCGTAAACGAGATATGGGTCCTGGTTGTCCACGGAGATGTCATAGAACTCTCCGGCAGGCAGGTTGTTGTAATGCAGCCAGGACTGACCCTTGTCGTAGCTGATATACAGCCCGCCGTCGTTTCCCAAGGCGAGGTGTTCGGGGTTCCTGGGATTGATCCACATCTCACAGTGGTCCAGGTGCAGCGGATCGGCCTGATTGGGGTTGAGGTGCATGACATCGCCCCCCACCAGTGAGAAGGTCTTGCCCCCATCCGTGCTGTGGGCTATGCGCACACCCAGGGCGAAGAGCTCATCGTCGTCTTCGGGATTCACATAACAGTCCGTGAAATACCAGCCGATCCCCGGAAAGATGTACAGTTCCTCCTCGTGGGTCCTCCTCCAGGTCTTGCCTCCATCCATGGTCTGATAGACCTCGGCAGCCAGGTCCCTTTCCTTGCTCAGATTGTCCACCAGGGCATAGACCTTGTCAGGATCGCTCCAGGATACGGCAAGACCGATCCGTCCCGTCTTGGGCCCATCGGGCAGCCCTCCCCTGAGCCGGGCCCAGGTCCTGCCCCCGTCCGTGCTCCGGTAAACACCGCTCTCGGGGCCGAAGATCCCCGGATTGTTCTCCCACATGGAGACATACACAACATCCGGATTCGAAGGGGCGATCACCACATCGTTGGCGCCCACCCGCTCGCTGACATTGAGGACATGTTCCCAGGTCCGGCCGCCGTCTATGGTTCTGTACAGGCCCCGGTTGGGGTTTGTGGACCAGAAATGGCCCTGGACCGCGACAAAGACGATCTCCGGATCATTGGGATGAACGGCGATCTCCCCGATGTGATAGGAATCGGGGAGGCCGGCATGCGTCCAGGTCTCCCCCCCGTCGTCCGAGCGGAACACACCCACACCGGGCATGGTGAAATTGCGGGCCTTTTTCAGGCTCTCTCCGGACCCCAGCCAGATTATGTCGGGATCGGAGGGGGCCAGGGCGATATCGCCGATGCCCAGGGCCGGCTGGTTCTCGAAGATGGGCTTCCAGCTCAGGCCGTGGTTGGTTGTCTTCCAGAGATTTCCGGACCCAAAAGCGACGTACCAGGTTCCGGGGCGAGCGGGATCACCCTGGATCGACTCTACCCGGGCGGAATTCATGACCGGGCCGAGCGATATCCACTCGAGCCTGAACTCGGAGCTGCGCTTGTGTTCGAGATACTGTTCCCAGGACGCGAGCAGCGGGCTTTTTGCCTCCTGGGCAGGAGTAAGCCCGCCCACCCAGAGGATCATGAGGACGAAGGCCGCCAAGTATGATTTAAATTTCATGAGAGTTGCCCCTTGCAGGATAGATTTGGATCGCATCGAGAAGCCGCTGAGTCACTCCATGAAAAATATCACAGCGCTCTAGCAGCGTCAATCACTCCGGCGTGGGACAAGCAGATTCAATGCCCTGTTCTTTTGTTGCGCAGTCGGGCATGCTGATGAGGGGCCATCCGGAGGCGATGGGGCATGGTTCTCGAAGAGGAGAGCGAGCCGAGGAATCAGGTGAGTTCCCTCGCTGGAAAAAGGCGAAAATCACCGGGCGGACTGTCGGCGTACCCGACCGAATCATTCGTAACGCAGGGCATCAACCGGATTGGAGCGGGCCGCCCGGAAGGTCTGCAGGCTCACGGTGATCCAGGCGATCACCAGGGCGATCGTTCCTGCGGCCGGGAAACTCCACCAGGCGATCGGTGTCCGGTAGGCGAAGTTCTGCAGCCAGCGCTGCATGACAAGCCAGGCCACGGGCCAGGCGATGAGGTTGGCGGCCAGCACCCACAGCGTGAAGTCCCTTGACAGCATGATCACGATATCCCGGAGGCCGGCACCCAGCGTCTTCCTGATCCCGATCTCCTTGGTCCGCCGCTCCGCCATGAAGGACGCCAGGCCCACGAGGCCCAGGCAGGAAATAAAAACCGCCAGGAAGGCGAAATACCCGAACAGGCGCCCCAAACGCTGCTCATTCCCGTACTGGGCAGCGATGGTCTCGTCCAGGAAGTTGTACTCGAAGGGAGCGATCGAGTTGACACTACTCCAGGCCCTCTCGAGGTGTGCGATGGTGTCCTGCAGTGCGCTCAGGTTCGGGGGAGCTTGAACACGGATCAGCATCACACCACCGAAAGTCTGTTGTGCGAGATTCGTGAACAGGTAAAAGACCTGAGGCCTGAGCTCCGTCCGGAGGGAATGGAAATAGGTGTTTTTGACGACTCCTACGATGGT
Organism: Candidatus Aminicenantaceae bacterium; assembly: GCA_041821525.1. Taxonomy (GTDB): domain Bacteria; phylum Acidobacteriota; class Aminicenantia; order Aminicenantales; family Aminicenantaceae; genus JAUXEH01. Next base: position 10,182 of record JBGUED010000009.1, read on the forward strand.
TCCTGTGTTGCCGTAGAGCCGGAACCGCTTGCCGACAGGGTCCTCGATCCCCGCCACGCGAACGGCCTCTTCGTTCAAAACAAAGGCTTTGCCGATATCTCCGGCAAATTCACGGGAGAACCCCCGCCCCGCCACGATCTCCATGCCCATGGTCGGGAAATAATCAAAGCCGACACGTGTGGTCTCCATGTGGATGCCGGACTGATCTTCCGTCTTCCCCTCCCAGCCCACTCCCGAGGTGTTGTTGCGCAGGGAGGTGGGTACCACATCCTTGGCGGCTACGGCCGTGATATTGGGATGCTTCAGGAGCTCGTTCTTGACCAGGTCGTGCTTGGCCGAAAGGTTATCCTTGAAAGGGATGTGGAGCATGACGTCATCCCCTGGGTTCCAGCTCTTGTCCCGCATGTAGGTCAGCTGATTGTAGACCACCATGGTCGCCAGGATCAGGATGATGGAAAGGGAGAACTGGGCGACCACCAGGATGCGGCGGAGCGAGCCTTTGCGGGCCTGCCGATTCGACGGCCTCTTGAGCCAGGACCGTGCCATGAGGTTATTCCTCAGCACATTGATGGGCTCGAAGGAAGAGAGATACAGGGCCGGATAGAGCCCTGCGAGGAGACCGGCCAGGCAGGTGATGCCGAGGAGCCCCAGGAGGACCATAGGATCGAAGATATCAAACGACAGGCTCTTGCCAGTCAGCCCGTTGAAGACCGGCATGAGCAACCAGGCCGCCATCACGGCCAAGAGCAGCGACAGCAGGGCCAGGATGATCGATTCGCCGAAGAACTGCTTGATCACCTGGATCCGGGCAGCGCCCACCACTTTGCGCAGCCCTACTTCACGCGCCCGTCTTTCCGACCGGGCGGTGGACAGGTTGATGAAGTTCACACAGGCGATGAACAGGATGAACAACGCGATTACGGAAAACAGATACACAAAACGTTTGTTGCCAAGGGGGATGTCGTAGTTGCCTAGGGGATTGAGGTAGATCTCCTCGAGCGATTGGATAGAGAATGTCAGCTGCTTCTCCACGATCTGGGGGCAGCCGTGTTTTTCGGAGACATCGTTCAGTTTCTGGATCAACAGGGCCTCGTCCCTGGTAGGAGATGCCTTGAGGTAGGTCATGAAATTAAAATCCCCCCATCTCATTCCGCACAGGCGGGAGACTTCGATGAACTTATGAGGAAGCACATAATCGAACTGGAGGTGGGAGTTGGCCGGGACGTCCGCCAAAACCGCTGCGATCCGGATATCGGCCCGCCCCTCCAGCTGGATGGATTTCCCCAGAGGATCCTCATCACCGAAATACTTGCGGGCCAGGCTCTCGGTCAGGGCGATGTTGAGCGGCGAGGCAAAGGCGGTTTTGGGATCGCCTTTCAGGATCTCGAAGGAGAACATGTCGAAAAACGAGGGGTCCGCGGATATCCCGTTTTCCTCGTAGAACGCCTTCTCCCCCCGTTTGAAGACGAAGCGCGGCGCTCTCATGACGCGCACGGCATCCTCGACCTCCGGGATCTCAGTGATGATGGCCGGTGCAAAGGGGGCGGGAGATCCGAAGAAGCTGGTCTCCGTGCCGATACACGTCACCCGGTAGAGGTCCTGCTTGTGCGCATGAAAACGATCGAAGCTCAACTCGTCCCGGACCCAGAACAGGATCAGGATGGTGCAGGCCATGCCGATGGCCAGGCCGGCAATATTGATGAAGGAGTAGCCCTTTTGCCGCAGCATGTGCCGGTAGGCCAGCTTGGCGTAGTTTCCGAACATGGTGAATCTCCAATAGAAAAAGTCCTTGATGAACGAAGGGATGGCCTTGACGAGCTGAATCCTGTACCAAAAACGGGCAGGACTGCGGCCCTTTTCATGATTAATGTGTTGGAATGTCTCTGCCACATCACCGACCAGGGAGTAGATGCCCTTTTCCGGAAACATCCGTTTGAGGAGCCACTCCGCTAACCGGGGAGGCCGGATATAGGTGTCCTCAGGAGTCACTTTCCCTCCGCTGCAGAAAACTCCGCGATGTCAGACCAAACCTTGTCCTGGACCTTCTTGATCTGCTCGAGGATCTGCATCCCCAGGGAAGTCATGCTGTAGATCCGTTTGCTGCGGCCACCTCGCTGGGGAGTGGGCTCAGCCAGAAAAGATTCCAACAGACCCTTTTTCTCGAGCCTGGTCAGCATGACGTGCACGGCGCCGAAGGCCCAGGTCTCCCCTGTGTCCTTCAGAAGCTGATTGCGGATAGCCACGCCATAGGCTCCCTTGCGGAGCCGCATCACGGCCAGCAGGATGTATTCCTCGGATCGGGATATGAATTTCTTGGTCATGTTCTCCCCATTTCTCCTACAATGTAGTATATTGAAATCCGTGTGTCAAGATTTTTTTTTACTACGTTGTAGGAAATTAAATCAAAAGATTTGAAGTTTTCCCCTCAACCGGGGCAATTCAGAGGAAACCGCCTCTCAGCGGCTGTAAGTCAATCCTCGTCTTCGAAGAGCTTCCTGAGCTCCGGGATCAGCGGACGGATCAGTTCCAGATCAGCCTCGTGCACGCTCTGCTGCATCGCACCCTGCTGGCCTCCCATCATCTTCTGGGTGGCACGGAGGCGTTCGACCATCTGTTTCTTCATGGCTTCCGACACCCCGGCTGTGGACTCGATCTCCTTGATCGCCTTTTCGATCTCGGGATCCATTTGCGCCATTTCCTTCTTATGCGCCAGCGAGACGTAACCCATAAAAATGGTCCCCATTTTCGCGAAAAAGGTCTCGTCCCAGTCGTGCTTTTTCAGAAGCGCAGTGAACTCGGCGCTGGCCTGGACGGCTTCGGGAACGGTGTAATCCCCCTCCTCCGCCTCATACTTCATGCCCAGTTCCTCCAGCTCCGCCTTTAACACCGGGAAGGTCTTGATGAATCGCTCCACATCCCCCTTCTGGAGAACAGGCTCAGGGGATTCCTGGGCGATGGCAAGGCATGGGAGCGCCAGCAAAACGATCAATAAGAGAGCCGCGGATTTTTTAAACATAGGATCCTCCTTCCTGATATGGTCAAGCATCAGTGACCTTTGTTTTAGTATAACCCGATTGGCGAGGATTACTCAACACGGGATTCTACTCGTGCCGCAGGTTGCAAAAGATTTGACCCCCAACCTGACCTGTGATAATTAAAAGTTAGGCATGGACAGACGTCAATTCCTGAAAGAATCCGGTCGACTCTCCCTGGCAGTCTCTCTCCTGCCTCGGACGATCCAGGAGCGGACCACTCACAAACCCAACATCGTGCTGATCCTGGTGGACGACCTGGGCTGGACCGACCTGGCATGCTTCGGAAGCCGCTACTATGAAACCCCGAACATCGATCGGCTGTGTGCCTCCGGCATGAAGTTCACTCAAGGATACGCCGCCTGCGCCGTCTGCTCTCCCACCCGGGCGGCGGTCATGACCGGCCGGCACCCGGCCCGGCTGGGGATCACCGACTGGATCCATCCCACCCATCGGCTGAAGGCACAGGCCCTCGCCGAAGGAGAAACGCCCGGGGGACACGAGAGCTGGCCCGACCGGAAGCTCGCCACTCCGATCAACAAGCTCTGGCTGGGCCACGATGAGGTCACGCTGGCAGAGGCGCTCAAGGCTGAGGGTTATGCGACCTGCCATGTGGGTAAATGGCACCTGGGATACGAACCCTGGTGGCCGGATAAACAGGGCTTCGACGCCAACATAGGTGGCAATGAATACGGACACCCTCCCAGCTATTTTGATCCCTACGGGAATGATAGCCGGCCCTCCATCCCCACCCTGCCGTCCCGCAATCCGGGAGAGTACCTGACGGACCGGGAGGCTTCTGAGGCGGCCGCCTTCATCCGCCGCAACAAGGACCAGCCCTTTTTCCTGTACATGGCCCATTACGCCGTCCACACGCCGATCCAGTCCAAGGGCGATCTCAGGAATAAGTATGCGGCAAAAACCAAGACCAACCAGACCTCGCCCACCTATGCCGGGATGGTGGAGAGCGTGGATCAGGCCGTAGGGACGATCCTTTCGACCCTGGAAGAATTGGACCTGACCGACCGCACCCTGATTGTCTTCACCTCGGATAACGGTGGGGCCAGCCACGTCAGCGTGGACGGCGGCCAGGCCACGGACAATTCTCCCCTCCGGCAGGGAAAAGGCTTCCCTTACGAGGGAGGGATCCGGGTTCCCTGGATCATATCATGGCCTGGAAAGATCGAATCAGGATCCAATTGTGCGATCCCGGTGTGCAGCCAAGATCTTTTCCCCACCCTCTTAGGGATCGCGGGGGCACCACTTCCGCGGGAGCGGATCCTGGACGGGATGGATATCGCGCCTCTGCTGCGCGGCCAACATTCCCTTCCCCGCACCGCCCTCTTCTGGCATTTTCCCCACTACTGGTGGGGCGGAAGGCTGACGCCCTACAGCGTCATCCGGGAGGGAGACTGGAAACTGATCCGGCACTACGAAGGCCAGCGGCTGGAACTCTTCAACATCCGGGCAGACATCGGCGAAAAGACTGATCTCGCTGCCAGGTTCCCAGACAGGGTCCGCTCCCTGCAGAAACAATTGGACCTCTGGCTCCAGGACGTCGGGGCCGAACTACCGAAGCTCAATCCAGACTACCGGCCAGAGAAAAATTATTTCACTCCCTGATAAATTCTGACTTCACTGATTAGGAGTCAGCAAAATCATTTGCATAATCTTTCAAAAAATTATATTTTTCCTCTCTTAACTCAGTACTTATATTAAGAGGAGGTCATGATGTCCAGATCCACCACCGCGCTGCTAAGCGTTGTTGTCCTGACACTTGTTCTTGTCTCATCATCCCCTGCGCTGGCTCAGACAGCCGCCGGCGAAACCGAGGAATTCCTGCAATATTATAAATGGCGGCAGATCGGCCCGGCCAATCCCGGGGGACGCATCACGGATGTGGAAGGCGTGGAGAGCAATCCCAGCATCGTCTACGTGGGAGCGGCCACCGGCGGCCTGTGGAAGACGGTCAATGCCGGCATAACCTGGGAGCCCATCTTCGACGACCAACCCAACGGCTCCATCGGAGACCTCGCCGTGTCCCTCTCCGATCCCGACATCCTGTATGTGGGGACCGGGGAGCCCAACAACCGCAACAGTTCTCCCTGGGGCAGCGGAGTATTCAAATCCACGGATGCCGGGGAGACCTGGGAGTTCGTGGGGCTGAAGGACACCCATCACATAGGCCGAATCCTCATCGATCCCAAGGATCCGGACATCGTGTACGTGGCAGCCCTGGGACGCCTCTGGGCTGTGAACGAGGAGCGCGGTCTGTTCAAGACCGTGGACGGCGGCCGGACCTGGACAAAAGCCCTGTATCTGGACGAGAAGACGGGAGTTACGGACGTTGCCATGGATCCGGAGGACAGCGGCATCCTCTATGCCGTGGCCCACGAAAGGCTCAGGGACCGGTTCGATGCCGGAGATCCGGTCAATCAGTGGGGACCCAAGGCAGGCATCTACATCACCAAGGATGCAGGAGCTACCTGGACCCGGGCCAGCCAGGGACTGCCCACGGACGAGTTGGGCCGCAGCGCTGTGAGCACCTCACGCAGCCGGCCGGGAACGGTCTATGCGCAGGTCAGCACCAAGAAGACGCAGGGAAGACCCGGCCCCCCCAAGGCCAAGGACGGAAATCCCGATCCCAACCTGGGCGGCATATTCCGGTCCACTGACTACGGGGCGACCTGGCAGCACATGAACACCTTCAACAACCGCCCCTCCTATTACAGTCAGATCCGGGTAGATCCGAACGACGCTGATGTTATCTGGACCTGCGGATCCCCCCTTGGTTACTCCAATGACGGAGGAACCACGGTCAAGAGCGGGCCGGTGGTCCAGGGACGAACCCACATCGACTACCATGCCATCTGGATCGATCCCAACAACTCCGATCATGTCATCGTGGGAGGTGACGGTGGGATCAACATCACGTTCGACCGGGGGGACAACTGGGAGGTGATCACCTCGATCTGCCTGGCCCAGTACTATGCCATCACGGCCGACATGCGGAAGCCCTACTACGTGTACGGTGGGCTCCAGGATAACGGCAACTGGGGAGGACCCAGCCGGTCGCGCCGCAACTCGGGCATCGTGAACGCGGACTGGTTCCCGCTGAGCAACGCCGACGGCTTTGTGAACCTGGTCGATCCCACCGATTTCAACACAGTCTATTTCGAGACCCAGAGCGGGATGCTGCAGCGCCTCGACCTCCGGACAGGCGAGACCACGTTCCTGCGTCCGCAGCCGCCAAGGCCCCAAGAAGGACAGCCGCGAGAGCGGTATCGTTTCGACTGGAACGCCCCGGTCATCATCTCCCCGCACAATCCCCACACCCTGTATTTCGGGGGGAACAAGCTGTTCAAATCCGTGGACAAGGGAGACAACTGGCAGACCATCAGCCCAGATCTCACCGTGGATCCTGAATCCAAATACAGCGCAC
>JBGUED010000010.1:0-15849 GCA_041821525.1 Candidatus Aminicenantaceae bacterium
ATCGATCCCAGGAGGCCGTGCAGGAAAAGGAGGGGAAGGGAAATGTCTCTCCAGAAGACCGCAATGTACACAAGGTATGAGCCGGCCAACACGAGCATCGGCAGCCGCTTGGCGCCATAAAGCGCTGCAGAAAGACGGAATGCGGTATACATCAGGAGTATAAAGGCACTGAAAAAAACGAACATGCTGAGCTGAGTCAGGATGTGAGCGGGATGCGGGGACATGCGCAGTAGGCTGAAGCTGGAGTGCAGGACCAACCGCTGCAGGAATACATGGAAGATCCAGAGAAAAAAGAATGCGGCCAGATACAGTGACGCCGCCGCCGTGATCCTTGCGGCTGCGTTTTGTAGGGGAAGGCCGTTGCTGTCGCCTGCCCGGATATAACGGAAGAGAAAACCGATCATTAACAATAGACACAGGGCGGACAGACAGAGATCGGCCGGAGACCTGGTCAGCCCGCCCAGGGATATGAAACCGGCTTCTGCGGGAGTGAATACGTCCAGGGTACGGAATTTTTCCAGCTGGCTGAGTGGGAAGAACAGCGCCCGCATGCCACCCAGGATGATCAGGATCGTCGGAGGATCCCAGATCCGGCGATCCTCCCGGGAAGTCAGGCGCAAAATTTGATGGAAGAGCAACAAGACCAAGGCCAAAAAGAGGAACAGGATACTGAGGATGAGAAAAGTCTCTTTCTGACGAGTCTGGCGCGAGGACAGGGATGGGGATGCCAGCTCGACGCTGGCCATGAGCCGGCCCTGCTCGTTCCGGAGAGGGAAATAGATATTCTGGATCTGGCCCTGGAGATCGGGCTGGCCAATGAACTCATTATCGTTGCGCGAGAAAAACTCATCGATGCCTGAAATGTCATCCCTGAAGTCATGATATCCGATCGTGCATTGGGCGAGAAGAGATTCTTTCAAGAAGTGCTTTTCCTGGAGATAACGTGCCTTGAACTCTGGGAGGAAGGCCAGCAGCCGGTAGAAGACCACATAGTCGCCGGGCGGGATCTCCTGATAGGTGATGAGATAGACCGAGGACTTGTGCTGGATGAGCAGCGTCGTCTGCAGCGCAATGGCCGAAGCATCGACAAAGGAGGCCTCCATGAATATGGGATTGATGTCGAGGATTTTCCCGTACCACAGCTTGATGTCTGCGGTATAGCCATCGTAGTAGGCGACGCCTTCGATCTCCGGGTCGGAACACAGGCTCTTTAAAAACAAAAATCGATTCTGGGTGCTTTCTGGGAGCTCGGATTCTGACAGGGCCTCGTGTTTTGCCAGGAGCCGGTTGAGGACCTTATCGAATTCGCCGAGGATGGAGGCCTTCTGGTCGCGCAGCTGATTGATGATCTTCTGTTCATCACTGGAGGACAGCAGTGGCGGGGCGATCCGGGAAAGGAGCAGAAAGAGGAAAGCCAGGAGCAGGGCCGCCGACAGTATGATGCGAAGCCGGCCTCCGGTGTCGGTTCCGATTCGTATTCTCAAATCTTTTCTGCTCTGATATCTGTGATCTTCCAGTCCGGGGATGCCCCCTCCTCATCCGTAATAAGGCCGAGCTGGAAAAAGAGATCCAAGGCATAGAGGTTTTTGTTCTTGTCCTGGAACGACCATCGGGCTTTGAAGAAATAGCTTTTCTCCCCTTGAGGCTCCTCCCGCAGTTCAGAGAAGAATTCCTGGGTGGTGTATGTGGTGAAGAGCTTTTTCAGCAGCAGGAAAGTCTGCTGGTCGGAGAGTTGGTCCGAAAAAGAGATGGGCTCCGGAAAAGAAAGGTTGATCCGTCCCTCTGTCGGCAGTAACTCCAGCAGGGCCCGTGCGTTGTTCTGCAGGAAGGCTCGCTCGATAGTCCGGGCAGTGGAGGAGGGATTGAGAGTTACCAGCAGCAACAGGGGGATAAGCGCGTTTCCCACATCTGGATTCTAGCACAAAGTCAGAATCAGGTAAAACGCGCTTGGGGGGGGGGTGTCAGGATGCCTCGTCCATCTCCTCAGAGACGATGGATTTCAGCTCGTCTTTGATCTTTTCCATCTTCTTGAGCTTGCCTTCGATCTTTGTGAAGAGGTCTTCCCGACTCCGGATCCCTTCCTGGATCAAAAAGGCGGCGCTTTCGGACCGGCTCTTGAACAGCGCGGCATCTACCAACATGTTCATCTTCTGGTTGGATTCATCGTTGACGCGGATGGTCAGGACCGTGTTGCGTGAAGCCAGGGCCTTTTCAATCACCTTCTTGATGGACTCTGCGGTCTTAACCGCAAATTTTTCGACCTGGTTGCCCAGCTCGTCCAAAGCGTTGTGTCGTTCCTTTTCTTCGGTCTCTTCGGGTTCGGTGTTGTTTTCTGGGGTGTCTTTCATAATTTGGTAACTCCGTAATTTGTAATCTAATTACAAAATACGAAACTTTACATGATTTGTCAAGGGAACAGTGATGCGATCAGCCGATATGAGAGAATAGGGGATTACGGTTATTCGGTCTCCTCGTCCAGTGCGATCTCAGCTATCTCTTCCTCAATGGCGGCCTTGAATTCTTCTTCCGTCTCTTCCTCCAGGTTTTTGGCCCTGGCGGCATCCTTCAAGCTGCTGACGCCGGCGATAAAGGCGATCAGTCCTCCGAAGAGGAGGATAAGCGGGATACACGCAAGGATCAGATCGAGGACCAGTGGACCCCAAAGAAACATGATCAGGAACACTCCGCCGGCCATGGCCACCAGACCCAACAGAACTGCCATTATTTTTCCCATAACACTCCTCCTAAAGATTAGATAACGGATTTCTGTGATGGCGCAATTATAACAAAAAATCCTGGTATGCAAAACCCTGGACCGCAGATGAGTATTTCAGTAGAATGTTTCGTATTCAGATGGGACGGATAGAATTATTCTCAAGGAGGCGGCTATGAGGGACACGTGGATTCGTACACTGGTCATGGGACTCGCTCTGTTCTTCGGATTGATCCTCAATGGATCGGGTGAGGAGCCGAGAGCGCCTTTTCAGATCGGCGGCTTGAAAGTCCAGCCGGGTGAGATGGGTGCTGTCCAACTGGAAGTGACCGTGGAGGAGGATACGGATTGTTTTATCCCTGTGACCGTTATCCACGGCTCCCGTCCCGGGAAGGTCCTCGCCCTGGTGGCCGGCGTCCATGGTTACGAGTATCCGCCGATCCTTGCCCTCTATCGCCTCAAGAGCATGATCGAGCCGGAAGCGCTCTCCGGGACCCTGATCCTGGTCCATATCGCCCATGTCCCGGCATTCCAGAAGAGGATGATCTATTTCAATCCCTATGACTGGAAAAATCTCAATCGCGTTTTCCCCGGAGATCCCAAAGGGAGCCAAGCCGAACGCATTGCCTATGTCCTGGTGGAGGAGGTGGTCAAGAAGTGTGATTTCCTCATAGATCTCCACTGCGGCGACGGGAATGAGGCGCTCATCCCGTACTGTTACTGGATGGTGAGCGGTGATGAGCACCTGGACGGGCTCAGCCGCGAGCTGGTTCTGGCCTTCGGGATCAAGCACATCATCATCGACGATACGCGGTCCCGGGACCTCACTTCCTCTAAATATCTCGGCAACACCGCTCTTCTGCTCGGAAAGCCGGCCATCACCACCGAGTCCGGATTCCTCGGTCGATCGGACGAGGAGGATATCCGGAGAAACATTTTGGGCTCTCTGAACGTCATGCGGCATCTCCGTATGATCAAGGGGGAAGCACAGCTCGTAAAGGAACCGATCTGGATCGACAAGTATGAGGTGGTCTACAGCGACTGTAGCGGCCTGTTCCATCCTCTGACAGAGATGGGCTATTACGTCAAAGAGGGGGAGGAGGTGGGTTATGTCACAGACTACCTCGGGAATCGCATACGGGAGTTCCGGGCTCCCTTCAGCGGGATGATCCTTTATATTCTCGGCACACCCCCTGCCAATGATGGTGAACCGCTGTTCGAGGTGGGCCGGGTGCAGAAGTGAAACTCCGGGGCCTGATCTTTGATATGGATGGGACCATCGTGGATGCTCCCTATGACTGGCCTCGGATCAGAGGCGATCTCAATACCGGAGGCCAGACCATCCTCGCACACCTGGAGAGTCTCTCCGAACCGGAACGATCCCGGAAATGGTCCGTGCTGGAGGGCTATGAAAAAACCGCCACGGAAAATGCAGATCTGAAGCCAGGAATCCCACAGTTGATGGAGCTTCTGGCCCGCCACAGCATCCGGATTGCCCTGGTGTCGAACAATTCCCGAAAAAATGTACACATCCTGTTGAGCAGATTCCATCTCGAATTCGATATCGTCCTCTCCCGTGAAGATGGTCTCTGGAAGCCGTCGGCCGGGCCCTTCCTGCATGTCCTGCGTGAATGGGACATGCCCAGGGCGGAATGTGGGGTGGTGGGAGATGCGATTTTCGATGTGCAGGCCGCTCATGCTGCGGGAATCCACAGGATCCTGGTCATTCACAGCAGCGCCGACCGGGACAGGGCCCGTTTCAATGGGACCGGGGCCGAGGTGTTCGATACCATACCCGCGCTCCAGGATCGGATCTCTCGCCTGATATGATCCGCAGCGGACAGCCTCCCAGAGACAAAGCACTTGATTTGACCGGGAAGATAGACGAAAATGATAGGTCCGTTTCCAAGAGGAGAATGAGATCTATGTCACAAGAAAAACTGCTGCTGATCCCGGGGCCCACGCCCGTCCATCCCCGTATCGTATACAGCCTGTCCCAGCCCACAGTCTCTCATGTCAGCCCCACCATGGTGAAGGACCTGAAAGAGGCCCTCGTCAACCTGAAAGAGATTGTCTTCTGTGACCGGGGCGAGGCGTTTATCGTGGCCGGGGCTGGGACCCTGGCCATGGAGATGGCCCTGCTCAACACGGTCAAGCAAGACGAGAGGTTTCTCGTGCTTTCTCAGGGCTTCTTCGGGCAGCGAATGGCTGACATCGGTGAGAGCTTCGGTATCGCCCATGATGTACTGCAGAGCCCCTGGGGAGAAGGGGTACGGCCGGAGCAGCTGGAGGAACAACTGGCTGCCCATGACTATGCGGCCGTAGTGTCCACCCACGTCGATACAGCGACGGGAGCCTGTGCCCCGGTCAAGGCCTATGCGGACATCCTGAAGGGGTCCGACAGCCTCTACGTGATCGACGGAGTCTGTGCCACCGGCGGCATCGAAGAGAGGATGACGGAGTGGGGAGTCGATGTCATCCTCACAGCCGCTCAGAAATGTTTTGGTACGCCGCCCGGACTCGCGATCCTGGTCTTGTCTGAGGAGGCGATGGCCAAACGGCAGGGCATGGGTTCCATTCCGGCTTATTACTCCGATCTCTTGCGCTGGCTGCCGATCATGAAGGACCCGGCCAAGTACTTCTCGACTCCCTGCGTCAACGAGATCAGGGCGTTCGCCGAAGCCTGCAGGATCGTGTTGGAAGAGGGGATGGAAGAGCGGTTCGTGCGCCATCACAGAATCGCTTTGGCCTTCCGAACGGCACTCGAGGCCCTGGGATTTCGGTCTTTTACCCACGCAGAGAACCTATCGGACACCCTTTCGGTGATGGCATATCCCGGGGGAGTCGAGGATGCCGCCTTCCGGTCCACGCTCGCAGAGAAAGGCGTGATCGTGGCCGGAGGATTGGGTGAGGTCGCCGGTAAGGTGTTCCGTATGGGGCACATGGGGAACCTCTCCTTCGCGCAGGTGGAATTTGCGGTTGCGGCCCTGGAAGATACCTTGACCGACCTGGGCTATACTTTTGAGCCTGGGGCCGGGCTGACCGCAGCGAAAAAAGCGCTGTTTGAATAGGAAACCGTTATGGTTGATGTATATTTTATCGAGGCCGCAGCCTCTGAAGAGGCCGGAAGCCTGGACCACAAGGTCGAGGCCCTCTATGATGCCCTGGCCATCGAAGCCCAAATCAGGCAAGACTCGTTTGTAGCTCTCAAGCTCCATTTTGGGGAGAAGGGCAACACTGGATACATCCGGCCGGAGTGGCTGTCTGGTCTGGCAGCCCGTCTGACCCAAAAAACCCGGCGCGCCTTTTTTACGGATACCAACACGCTCTATGTTGGTAACCGCTCGAACGCGTCCGAACACCTCAAGCTGGCGTGGGAACACGGATATTCCCAGGAAGCGCTGGGGATCCCTGTCTGGATCGCCGACGGCATGATCGGTCGAGATGACGACGAGATCGAGGTGGACCTCCCCCGGATCCGTTCCGCGAAGATCGCCTCCACTTTTCTGTCCACGGACGTGCTCCTCTGTTTCAGCCACTTCACGGGTCACGTCCTCTCTGGGGTCGGTGCTGCCCTCAAGAACCTGGGAATGGGGTGCGCCTCCCGGGCAGGCAAGCTGGAACAGCATTCCGACGTTCACCCCTGGGTGAAGTCCAAAAAATGCACGCTCTGCAGTACGTGTTTCGAATATTGTCCGACCGGAGCTATCGTGGAGCAGGGTGAGGCGGCGTTTATTCAGGATGAGACGTGCATCGGGTGCGGGGAGTGCCTCGTGGTGTGCCCCACGGGTGCCATAGGCCTCAGCTGGGATGTCGACAAGGGCCGGGTGCAGGAAAAAATAGCGGAGTATGCATACTGCGTACACAACCTGTTCGAGGGGCGTGCAGGCTACTTTAATTTCCTGGTCAGGATGACGCGGGACTGCGACTGCATGAGCAAGGATGCTCCCTCCTTCATGGAGGATATAGGGATCCTGGCCTCACGTGATCCTGTGGCCCTGGATAAAGCCTCGGTGGATCTTGTGAACGCACGGGCCGGGAAAGACATCATGCAGGAACTCCAGCCCATCGATTGGAGCATCCAGCTTAGACACGCCGAAGAGATTGGCTTGGGATCCATGGAATATGATTTGAAGGACCTTAGCCTCGACGGCCGGCATTAGAAAGGCCAACCCCCACTTGCTTGACCTTAAAAATCCCGACCTTTTACTTCCCTCACCACTGAAATTAATGCGATGGGTAGGAGTTGTCAAGGCCTTAAGGGCAAATGTCGCATTATGTCGTATTTTGTCGCATAAATGATACGATAAAATATCCAACAAGCTCAAGTTCCCCTGGTTGGATGGCTGGTCGGGGCGGTGGGATTCGAACCCACGACCCCAGCGTCCCGAACGCTGTGCGCTACCAGGCTGCGCTACGCCCCGAAATCTGTCACATTATAGCCGCAAACCCCCATCGAGTAAAGCTCATCGTGTGGATTTGTGGCCGGCCGGCCCAGGAGGTTAGATGGGGAGTTCGATGATGTCCTCGCCTTGGAGGACGTGATCCCGATGGACCGCCTTGGCCATGTCCATGACCGTACTCCCTCTTGGGAAGATGAAGGGTTCATCCAGGGAGGGCTTCTTGCCCGGAGTCTTGCTGTAGACACCCAGTGAGATATTTTGGGCTCCCCTGCGTCTCTCTGGAGTGAGGGGAGAGGGGCTGGAAGCACTCCCTCAAAGAGCGATTTTGAGGCCAAATGTTTCGCTCTTTTTCGTGTCGATTTCGCTTTACAAAAAGCCTGGAAATTTGGTATAATTACCCCAGTAAAATATGCCTTACCGATTATGTGATAATCCACCCTCCATAACCCACAATTTTCCCTAAAAAAGATGACCATGACAACCAATAAATATACCGCAGAAAGTATCAAGGTCCTCAAGGGCCTGGAAGCCGTGCGCAAGCGTCCCGCCATGTATATCGGGAGCACCAGCGCGGATGGACTCCACCACCTCGTCTATGAAGTCGTCGACAACAGCATCGACGAGGCCTTGGCCGGATTTTGCAGCCGCATCGATGTGACCATCCATGTCGACAACAGCGTCACAGTGGTCGACGACGGCCGCGGCATCCCGGTCGACATGCACAAGACCGCCAAGAAGTCCGCCGCCGAGGTGGTCATGACCACTCTGCACGCCGGCGGCAAGTTCGACAGCAAGTCCTATAAGGTTTCGGGCGGGCTCCATGGTGTAGGCGTATCCGTCGTGAACGCGCTCTCCGAGCATCTCTCTCTGGAGATCAAACGCGAAGGCGGAGTCTACGCACAGTCCTATGAGAGGGGAAAGCCCAAGGCCAAGCTCAAGAAGATCGGCACGACCAAGAAGACCGGGACAAAGACCACGTTCCGGCCAGATCCGGAAATCTTCACCGAGCTGGAATACAACTTCGAGATCCTGAGCAAGCGCCTGCGCGAGCTGTCCTTCCTGAACAAGGGCCTCAAAATCTCTATCCGGGATGAAAGCACGGACAAGCGCCATGATTTCCAGTACAAGGGCGGGATCAAGGAGTTCGTTCAGTATCTCAACCAGAACAAGACCCCGCTCAATCCCAAGCCCATCTACTTCGAGCAGGTAAAGGACGATGTGGTGGTGGAGATGGCTCTTCAGTACAATACATCATATTCCGAGACGATCTTCTCTTTTGTCAACAACATAAACACCACCGAAGGGGGCACTCACCTGGTGGGATTCAAGGCGGCACTGACACGCTCCATCAACAATTATGCCAATGCCAACAACTTGATCAAAGACCTCAAGGCCAACCTCGGCGGAGATGATACGCGCGAGGGCTTGTGCATCGTCTTGAGCCTCAAACTCCAGAATCCTCAGTTCGAAGGACAGACCAAAACCAAGCTCGGCAACAGTGAGGTCAAGGGCATCGTGGACTCCATCGTCAACGAGCAGCTGTCGACCTACTTCGAAGAGAATCCCGCGGTCACCAAAAAGATGGTCCTCAAGATACTGGATGCAGCCCGAGCCAGGGAGGCGGCCCGGAAGGCCCGCGAGCTGGCGCGGCGCAAGGGAGTGCTGGAGTCCACATCTCTCCCGGGCAAGCTGGCCGACTGCCAGGAGAGAGACCCGGCCGGCAGCGAGCTCTTCCTGGTCGAGGGAGATTCGGCCGGAGGTTCTGCCAAACAGGCCCGTGACCGCCGCTTCCAGGCAATCCTGCCCTTAAAGGGGAAGATCCTCAACGTGGAGAAGGCCCGGTTTGACAAGATCATCCAAAGCGAGGAGATCGGATTTATGATCTCGGCACTGGGGACCGGGGTGGAGCAGAACGATTTCAACCTGGACAAGCTGCGCTATCACAAGGTCATCATCATGACTGACGCGGACGTGGACGGATCTCATATTCGTACTCTGCTGTTGACCTTCTTCTACCGGCAGATGCCCCGACTCATTGAGGGAGGATACCTGTATGTGGCCCAGCCGCCTCTCTACAAGATCAGCAGAGGCCGGTCCTTCCAGTACATCGGCGATGAACGCGAGTTTGACAGATACATTATCAAGAAGATCACTAATGAGTTCCAGCTCAAGGCCAGCCAGAATCAGGATCCTCTGAAGGGGGATCAGTTTCGCCGTTTTCTGCAGAAAATCATATCCAGGAGAAACAGTCTCAGTGCCCTTGAGAGGAGGAACTATCCCTTCTTTATCATCGACACGCTCCTCCGGCATGAGGTCGATAGTGTGGACTTTCTGCGGGATAAAGCGAAAGTCCAGACGATCTATAAATACCTGAAAAAAATGGAGATCGACTGCACCATGTCCAGGGATGAGGAGCACGGCCTCTATGAGCTTTCCGTGACCTTCGGGATCAACGGCATGCAGGTCAGCTGTAAGGTCGATATGGATCTGATCGCCTCGCCCCGTTATCAGAGCCTCTACAAGATCCACAAGGAACTGGAGGAATATCGACCTCCCTACCAGATCATCACCAATGGCGATACCGTCAAGATCGAGAACGAAGCCAAGCTCCTGGATTATCTCAACCAGAACGGAAAAAAAGGGATCGTGATCCAGCGGTACAAAGGCCTGGGCGAGATGACTCCGCAGCAGCTGTGGGAGACCACCATGGATTCTGAAAAACGGTCGCTGCTGAAGGTGTCCATACAGGACGCTGTGGAGGCGGACAAGATCTTCACCATCCTGATGGGGGATGAAGTCGAGCCACGCCGGAAATTCATCGAAGAGAACGCGCTGGACGCCCAGAACCTGGATATCTGATTTAGGAGACCCCATGAGCAGCAAGCTGTCGATCATCAGCATAGAAGAAGAGATGCGGAAGTCCTACCTGGACTACGCCATGAGCGTCATCATCGGCCGCGCCATCCCGGACATCAAGGACGGACTCAAGCCGGTACACCGGAGGACGCTTTTCGCGATGCACGAGGCCGGGAATTCCTGGAACAAGCCCTACAAGAAATCTGCGCGCATTGTGGGAGACGTCATCGGTAAATATCACCCGCACGGCGACACGGCGGTCTACGACACCATCGTGCGCATGGTGCAGGATTTCAGTCTTCGCCGCCCGCTGATCGACGGCCAGGGCAACTTCGGATCGGTGGACGGTGACTCCCCGGCGGCCATGCGGTACACCGAAGTCCGCATGAAAAAGATCGCCCACGAACTGCTCGCGGACCTGGAAAAAGACACAGTCAACTTCGTCCCCAATTACGATGAAAGCCTCCAGATGCCGGAGGTACTGCCCGCCAAATTCCCCAACCTGCTTGTCAATGGAGGATCGGGGATCGCAGTGGGCATGGCCACCAACATCCCCCCCCACAACCTGGGAGAGGTCATCGACGGTATCATCTATCTCATCCAGCACCCCCAGGTCTCCCTGGAAAAAATGATGCAGTTCGTCCCGGGACCGGACTTTCCAACGGGCGGATACATCCATGGGCTAGAAGGGATTCAGAGCGCATACAGGACTGGGAGGGGGATCATCACTCTGCGGGCCCGCGCAGTCATCGAGCGTGCCGCTAAAGGGGAACGCGACAAGGTCATCATCACAGAGCTTCCCTATCAGGTCAACAAGGCCCGTCTGCTCGAGAACACCGCCAAGCTCGTGAACGGCAAGAAGATCGAGGGCGTGGCCGACATTCGGGATGAATCCGACCGGGAAGGGATGCGTGCCGTGATCGAGGTGAAGAGGGGGGAGCATCCCGAGGTTGTCCTCAACAACCTGTACAAACACACTCAGCTGCAGACCTCGTTCGGAATCATTCTGCTGGCCATCGTGGACAAGCAGCCCAAGGTGTTGAACCTGCTCGATATGATGCGGTACTTCATCTCCCACCGCCAGGATGTAATCAAGCGTCGCACTCGCTTCGAACTGAAAAAGGCCGAACACCGGGCACACATCCTGGAGGGTTTGACCATAGCGCTGGACAACCTGGACGCGATCATCGCGCTCATACGCAGATCCAAGTCGGTGGAAGAGGCGCGTAATGGATTGATTAAAGAATTCCGCCTGACCAAGATCCAGGCGCAGGCCATCCTGGAGATGCAGCTGCAGAAGCTGACCCGCCTCGAACGGGAGAAGATCCAGAAGGAATACCAGGACCTCCTGAAATTGATCCGAAAGCTCAAGCGCATCCTGGGAAGCGAGAAGATGATCCTTGAGATCATCGTGGACGAACTCACGCAGATCAAGCAGGAATACAATGATCCGCGGCGCACCGAGATCATCGCAGAAAAAATATCCGAGCTCACCATGGAAGACCTGGTCAAGGAAGAGGATGTGGCCATCACCTGCACGGATTCCGGCTACATCAAGCGTACCTCTCTCAGCAGCTACCGGTTCCAGATCCGGGGCGGCAAGGGGAAGCGCGGTATCAGTATGAAGGCGGAGGACGTCGTGCAGGATCTGTTCATCTGTTCCTCTCACAGCTACATGCTGATCTTCACCAACAAGGGAAAGCTCTATTGGCTCAAGGCCCTGTACGTACCGGATGTGGGCGTGGCCAACCGGGGGAAATCCATCAAAAACCTAGTGGATCTCGACCCGGATGAACGGGTCAGCTCGGTAGTGGCGGTCCGGGATTTTCCAGAGAACCTCTACATAGTCATGCTCGCCACCGACGGAAAGATCAAAAAAACCCGGCTCAGTGATTTTCGCCACATCCGCAAGGGCGGGATCCTCGCCATCACACTGAACCGCAAGGTTGAGCTGATGATGGCCAAGCTCACCGACGGTAAAAAGGATATCATCATCGGCACCGAGCAGGGAAAGGCCATCAAGTTCAGTGAGAAGGAGATCCGTCCCATGGGCCGGACGGCAGCCGGCGTAAGGGGGATCTCGCTGGCCAAAAAAGACCGCATCGTGGGAATGGTCGTGGCCGATAATGATGAGAGCTTCGTTTTCACTGCCAGCACGCAGGGATATGGGAAGAAGACCGCAGCCAAGGAGTATCCCCGACACCACCGTGGCGGTCAGGGTGTGATCAACCTGAAGGTCACTAAGAAGATCGGCAAGGCCATCGGCATGCTCGGTATCCTGGATCACGAGATGCTGTTGATCACCGGGCAGGGGAAGGTGATCCGCATCAAGACCGAACCTCTCCGCTCCATCGGTCGGGCGACCCAGGGCGTGCGGATGATGAACCTGGGTGAGGGTGACTCGATCTGTTCCATCGCCAAGGTCCTCGAATCTTGATTATTCATAAAAGCTGCCGACCATTACCATCGAAAGACCCCAGCTTCGCCCTCCAAGCCTCGCATCTGCCATAACCTCAGCCCGTGAATAATCAAGATTTCATTACGATTATTGCGGTTTGTCCCAAACTCCATGTGTCGGCCTTTCTACCCTTCGGGCGATCCCAGCTCGGCACATCTTCTTCGTTGCAGAGGATTCGTGGTGAAATACCACAGCTTCACCCACCGACGCTTCTTAGGGGTTGACAGCCTCGATGCGACTCCAATAGAATTGAGCCACTCTGGAAGAAGGAGTGCATCATGGTTGAAACCATCGGTCAGCTTTTTTTAAACACTGTAAAATCCTATCCTAAAGACGCGCTGCTGCTCTACAAGAAAGAGGGCGAGTACACTCACCTCTCTACTGCTGAGTTCGAAGCCTGGGTAAAGGATCTGTCACTGGGACTCCAATCCCTTGGGCTGAAGAAGGGGGACAAGCTCATCATCTTCTTGGAAAACAGTCCCTTCTGGGTGATGACCGACCTCGCCACCCTCTGCCTGGGCGGGATCACGGTCCCGATCTATACCTCTCTGATGCCGGAGCAGGTCAAATACATCATCGACAACAGCGATGCCCGGATCGTCGTATGCAGCGGATCCGATCTGTGGGCGAAGGTGGCCGCTGTGCGGCACCAGCTGGACAAGGTGGAACACTTCATCTCCCTAGGGGGAGACGCCCCTACCGGGACATTAACCCTCATGGAGGTCCAGGAACGGGGGAGGGAGCTCGGCCGGGAGAATCCCGAGCTCTTCGAACAGTCAGTCGCAGCTCTCCAACCCGACGATATCGCCTCCATCATCTACACCTCCGGAACGACCGGCCTCCCTAAGGGTGTGATGCTGATGCACGGCAATTTCATGAGCAATATTAAGGCCATCGACGAGATCCTGGAGTTCTCGCCTGCGGACACGACCCTCTCATTTCTACCTCTCTCACATGTTCTGGAGCGCATGGTGAGCTTCACCTATCTTTACAATGGCTGCACAATAGGCTACGCAGAAAGCGTGGAGACGTTGGGCGCGAACCTGCTGGAGATCCGCCCCACGATCATGGTGAACGTGCCCCGGATCCTCGAGAAGATTTATGCCAAGGTGATCGATAACGTGCTGACCAGCTCTCCGCTCAAGCGCAAGATCTTTTACTGGGCCCTCAATGTCGGCAAGGAGGTCTCAAAGCTCAAGCTGCAGAATCAGCCGCTCCCCGGGGGCCTCAAGTTCAAACACAACATCGCCCATAAGCTTGTGTTCTCCAAGATCATAGCAAAAACCGGAGGGCGCGTCCGCTTCTTCGTGTCGGGAGGCGGGCCGCTGTCCAAGGATATCGCGGAGTTCTTCCATGCTGTCGGAATCCTGATCCTCGAAGGCTATGGACTCACGGAGACCTCTCCCGTCATCTCGGTCAACACTTTCGACCACCTGAAGTTTGGGGCGGTCGGCCCTCCTATTCCGGGAGTCGAGGTCAAGATCGCCGAAGACGGCGAGATTCTGACCAAGGGACCCCATGTGATGAAAGGCTACTACAAGATGGAGGAAGTCACCCGGGAAGCCATTCGTGACGGCTGGTTCTACACCGGAGACATCGGACTTTTTGATGAAAACGGCTACCTGGTTATCACCGACCGGAAAAAGGACATCATCGTCACGGCCGGGGGGAAGAATGTGGCGCCGCAGCCGATCGAGAACATCCTGAAGCTCGATCCCTTTATCGAGGGGGCGCTTCTGGTGGGAGACCGCAGGAAATTCATCAGTGCCCTCATCGTGCCCAGCTTCGAAAAACTGGAGGAGTATGCCAAGTCCAACTCCATTGCCTATGACAGCAGGCAGGACCTGGTCACCAAGGAAACGATCATCCAGTTCTATGAGAAGCTGATCGACCGCATTACGCCCAATCTGGCTTCCTATGAAAAGATCAAGAAGGTCATACTCATGGGAAGGGATTTCGAGATTGAGAAGGGCGAGATGACGCCTTCGCTTAAGGTCAAACGGAATATCGTTGAGGAAAAATATACTTCGGAGATCAATTCCCTGTATCAGGAGTAAGACGGGGCGGCCTATTTTTGGGGTTTCCAGTAGAGGATGCGGCCGCAGTTTTCACAGAGAATGATCTCCTTCCGGGCGATCAGCTCGTTCAAGACCTGAGGCCGGATCCGGATCTGGCACAGGGAACAGAAATCATCGGTCACGGACGAAAGCGCCGTCCCGTTGGACTTATGGAAGATGCTCTTGTACAGGGCCATCAGCTCGGACGGGATGGCGGGGATGAGCGCCTCTCGTTCGTCGGTCAGCTGATTCTTCAGCCCCTCCCGTTCCTTTTCTTTTTTCAGGACCAGGTCCTTTTCCTTGAGAAACGTGTCCTTGATTTCGGCGGCCTTTTTCTCCGCTGTCATGATTTCGGCTTCGAGGTCGTCTGCGGACAGCATCTCGCTGATGATCTCTTCTTCCATGGTTTCGATCTCTAGGTCCACGTCTCCTATTTCCTTGAGGAACGAAGTGTATTCCTTGTTGGTCTTGACGTCATTGAGCTGTTTTCTGTATTTGGCGATTACGACCTTCTTGTCTTGGACATAGGATTCCAGATCGCGCCGCTTTTTCTGGTTCTGCGACAGTGTGGCTTTGGCACGGGCCACGATCTGGGCGCTGTCGGTGATCTTTTTTTCAATATCCTGGAGCTGAGAGGGAATACTGTCGAGGAAATGAGAAAGGTCTTTTATCTTTTCATCGATATTTTGCAGGTTGATCAGCTGTTCAAAATTGATTTCCACATTTTTTCCTCTGCCGGAAAGTGGGCCTACCAGGATTCGAACCTGGGACCAACCGGTTATGAGCCGGTGGCTCTTCCGCTGAGCTATAGGCCCCTGTCCAATCTTATAGCAAATCTGGGATTTAGAGTCAATGACAGAGACCGGAGTCCAGGGCAGATCAGAACTGGTCCTGGGTGAAGGATTTGAGTTTTCGGCTGCGGCTGGGATGCTTGAGTTTGCGCAGAGCCTTGGCTTCGATCTGCCGGATCCGTTCACGCGTGACCTTGAACTGCTGCCCCACTTCTTCCAACGTGTGTTCGTTTCCGTCTCCCAGGCCGAACCGCATCTTGAGGACCTTGGCTTCCCTCTCCGTCAGGGTTTTCAGCGCCTCTTCGATCTGTTCCTTCAGGTTGATGCCGATCACGGTATCGGGCGGAGAGGGGATGAACTTATCCTCGATAAAATCCCCCAAGTGGCTGTCCTCTTCCTCGCCGATGGGAGTTTCCAGCGAGATCGGCTCCTGGGCGATCTTCAGAACCTTGCGCACCTTGCCGACCGGGATGCCCATCTTGTCGGCGATCTCCTCCGGCGTCGGCTCGCGCCCGATCTCCTGGACCAGGCTGCGCGAGACCCGGATGAGCTTGTTGATGGTCTCTATCAT
>JBGUED010000011.1:0-15713 GCA_041821525.1 Candidatus Aminicenantaceae bacterium
GATGCGATCCGGCGCCATCCGGACGTCGAGCTCATCCTCACACGGCACGAGCAGGCTGCCGCGTACATGGCCTCCGCACACGCCAAGCTGACCGGGGAGATCGGCGTCTGCATGTCCATAGCGGGACCGGGTGCCACCAACCTCATCACCGGTCTCGTGGATGCAGCCACCGACCGCGCCCCGGTCCTGGCCCTGCTGGGGCAAGTCCCAGAGGTCTTCCTGGGGAGCGAGTCACTCCAGGAAATCGCAGAAACCGATATCTTCAAAACCTTTTGTGTATACGCAGAGATGATCACCCATCCCGCCCAGGCTCTGCAGGTTCTGAACCTGGCCATCAAGAAGGCGTATGCCGCGCCCGGGCCGGCCGCACTCAGCCTGCCCACGGATGTCCTGGCCAAACCGCTGGACGGGACCATCTGGAACCCGGGGTCCCACCTTTTCCAACTCGATCCCCTTCCAGGGGAGTCCTTTCAAAAAGCGGCCGCCATGCTCCAGCAGAGCCGGCGACCAGTCCTTTTTGCCGGTTGGGGAGCACGCCACTGCGGCCCGGACCTGCTGGATCTGGCCC
The DNA here is from genome assembly GCA_041821525.1 of Candidatus Aminicenantaceae bacterium. Lineage (GTDB taxonomy): Bacteria > Acidobacteriota > Aminicenantia > Aminicenantales > Aminicenantaceae > JAUXEH01. The sequence goes on from JBGUED010000011.1 coordinate 569, forward strand.
ACCACATCGGGGCTCCCATAGCCACCACATCGCGGGCCAAGGGCACGGTCCTGGAATCGGACGAGATGGTTTTGGGCGTGCTCGGTTCCATAGGCAACCGCTTCGCCCCGCGCATCGTTCAGCATGCAGATCTCATCGTCATCCTGGGCAGCGGCTTCCGCCAACGCAATCTTGTTCCCGGCGTCGATGTGATCCAGGTGGACATCGATGCCGCGCGGGTGGGAAAGACCTTCCCGGTTAAGGCCGGCATCGTGGGTGACGCCCACCGCGTGGTCCGGATGCTGCGGGAGGCCCTGCCCAAGAGAGAGATGGATCCCAAGTTCCATTCGCTGATCAGGGAAGCGCACACCAAATATCTGGGCCTGCTGGAGGCCGACCGGCAGAACCTGCACAAGCCCATCCATCCTGGTACCGTGATCCAGGCCCTCAAGACACATGCTCCACAGAACGCCATCATCTGCTCAGACGTCGGAGACCACACCTACTGGTTCTACAAGCGGTTTGTGTGCGAAGGACAGACCACCCTGTTGTGTGCCAATATGGCCGGCATGGGCTTTGGGGTGCCGGCCGCCATCGCATGCAGCTTTGCCAGTCCCGAGCGCCCCGTGATCGCCCTGACAGGAGACGGCGGATTCGGCATGGCGGGCATGGAGTTCACCACGGCCGTCCACAATCGGCTCCCCATCACGATCGTGGTCTTCAATGACGGGAAATTGAAGAACATCAAAAAAGAGATGGTGGAATACGGCTACCCCGTGTACCGCGTGGACTTCCCCAATCCGGATTTCGCCCAATTTGCCAAAACAGCCGGCGGGTCGGGTTTTCGCGTGGAAGATCCCGAAGACCTGGACGATGCCTTCCGGAAGGCCATGGCATCCTCTCTGCCCAGCATCATCGATATCAAGATCGATCCCGAAAAGTATATCGAAGCCATCCACCGTGTCTAAATGTTTACTGCTATAGTCGGAAATGCTAGAATAATACTAGAATAATATAGGTTCGATGGGATTTTATTTTGTAAAATGAAGGAGACCACAATGGCTAAAGTACCGGATACACCTGAGGTTATGCAGCAGTGCATCTGCGGCGGCTGCCCGTCCTACAACCAGTGTATGCAAGACAACATGGAAGGACTCTACTGTGCACGGGGTAAAAGCGCCTGCGATTTCGACCGGAACGGCTGCATCTGCGGCGCCTGCCCGCTGGCTTCTCAGTATGAGCTCGACAAGCTCTTCTACTGTGCGGCCGGTGCAGAGGAGTAAGGGAACCACTGTCCTCGGATATTCCGAGCCGGAGAGCAACGGCCGGGGGACCCGAGGGAATAGGGAGGGATGATCCATGTCATATTATTTGATTAAGACTGTCCTGGGCTGGATGTTTCTGATCATGGGGATCGCCGCTGTGACCAGCATGCTCACGGTCATGGGCAAGCAGGAAAAAAAGATGCCGGCCCCCAAGCTGCGCAGGATCCACCACGGGGCCGGCCGCATCTTTTTTCTACTTATGTTGATCAACGCGGTAATGGGATTCCGGTTCTGGGTTGTCAGCGGAGACACGCTTTCTCTCCGTGCCGTCCTGCACGCCATGCTCGCTCTGGGGCTGCTCATCATCCTTTTCCTCAAGGTCACGATCGTCAAGCGCTTTCAGAACCTGCTCAGGTATGCCCCCACCCTCGGCATGATCGTTTTCTGCCTGGGTTTTGTGGTGTTCCTGATCTCGGGTGGATTTTATACGGCACGCGCGCTGGCGGTCTCGCCCGGAGGCGTTGACATCGAGGAAGCAGCCGCCATTGAACCCACAGGGAACGCAGAAAACGGATCTGCGCTTTTCGCCGCCAAATGCTCGGCCTGTCATTTTGCAGACCGGGCGGAAGCAAAATTCGGCCCCGGCCTGGCCGACCTGCTGAACAATGATCGCCTCCCCACCAGCGGACGGCCAGCCACGCGGGAGAATGTGAAGAGCCAGATCCTCAAACCCTACCAGTCCATGCCGGCCTTCACGGATATCTCCGAGGAAGAGATGGCCGACCTGCTCGCGTATCTGGGCTCTCTCTGATCGGCCCCAGAACACGCACATGAAAGGAGGACAGGAATGAGAATTTTTTGGAGATGCCATGTGTGTAACGACATTCACTTCGGCACAAAATCTCCGGAGATCTGCCCCACCTGTCTCCAGGAGAATGCCTATGTGGAGGTCTCTTCGCTGGAGGCCCTGAAGGTGATGAGCGTGACCGATTCACGTGTGGACAAAGACGCCTTTACCAAAGCCATCCAGATATTCGCCGCCCCGAAAGAATTCCAGGTCAACCCTGACCAGGAGCGGGTTGACCTGCTCCTGGAAGGCATGTTCAACAACCAGGCCAATCACGGGCTCAAATACTGTCCCTGCCGCATGATCGAGAAAGATTTCGAAAAAGACCTGACCCTGGTCTGCCCGTGCAACTTTCTGACACATCACACATACAAGGATAAAGAGCATGGAGAATGCTGGTGTGGATTGTTTATCAAAAGGAGACACGATGAATAAACTGGTCATGTTTCACGGTCGGGAATGTCCCCACTGTAAAAAGATGATGCCCCTGGTTGACAAGATGATCGAAGAGGAGGGCGTGGAGCTCGAAAAGCTCGAGGTCTGGCACAACGAAAAGAACGCCGACAGCATGCGGTCCTACCGGGACATCATCACATCCAAATGCGGGGGACAGCTCCGTGTGCCCGCTTTTTTGAACACGGAGACCAAAGACGTCTTCTGCGGTGAAGCTGAGTATGAAGAGCTGGTGGACTGGGCAAAACGCTAGGGCCTCGGGCTCGACACTCCTAACCACGCGGGTTGACACCCCCTTGAGGACCCGCATTATGGCAACTTGGGGAATGGGATTTTGAGAATCTCTTCTGGAGGATAACCAGTGGAACCCAACATGTTTCAACTCATCGATGCCGAGGGACACGCCACATCCGGCGACATACCGGACCATTACGCTAGGGACACCCTGCGTCAGATCTACTCCCTAATGCTGACCACCCGACTGGCGGACGAAAAGGCCTTCAAGCTGCAGCGTCAGGGCCGGATGGGCACCTTCGCCCCAAGCCTGGGGCATGAAGCCTGCCAGGTCGGGTCGGCGCTGGCCCTCAAAAAGGAAGACTGGTTCTTCCCCTATTTCCGAGACTTGGGTTCCTACATCACTCTCGGCTATCCTCTTGAGCTCTATTATGTTTACTGGATGGGGAATGAACGGGGCTCAGAGCTCCCCGAGGGTTTGAACATCTTTCCGCTCTCCATCCCGGTCGCCTCCCAGATCCCCCTGGCAGTGGGCGCGGCCATGGCAGCCCAATACAAAGGCCACCGCAAGGCTGTACTGTGCACCCTGGGAGACGGCGCCACCTCACAAGGCGACTTCCATGAGGGCTTCAATTTCGCGGGGGTTTTCAAGACTCCGAATGTGTTCGTGTGTTACAACAACCAGTACGCCATCTCGCTCCCCAGGGAGAGGCAGACCGCCTCGGCGACTCTGGCCCAGAAAGCTGAAGCCTACGGATTCGAGGGGATACTGGTGGACGGGAATGACGTGCTGGCCATGCACACGCAGGTCAGTGCCGCGCTGGACAAGGCGCGCCGCGGGCAAGGGCCCTCCCTGATCGAGGCCTACACCTACCGGCTGAGCAACCACACCACCTCAGACGACGCCGGCAAGTACCGCTCGGAAGAGGAGGCCCGGGATTGGGAGGCCCGGGATCCGCTGAAGCGATACCGCAGCTACCTCGCGGAACTCGGCCTCTGGGATGACGGCTTCGAAAGCGAAGTGCGGGCCGAGGCGGAATCCCTCATCGAGAAAGCGGTAAAAAAAGCGGAAGACATGGATCCGCCCTCCCTGGAAGACATATTCCGCTATACCTATGCCTCCTTATCTCCCCATCTGGAGGAACAGCTGGCCGAGTTGCTCGAGTTCCAGCGGGAGACGAGTCGATGAAAATGAACATGGTGCAGGCCCTCAACCAGGCCATGGCCCAGGAGATGGCCCGTGACCCGGACGTCGTGATCCTGGGAGAGGACGTGGCTGTGGACGGCGGCGTGTTCCGGGTCACGGACAACCTTCTACAGGAGTTCGGACCCAAACGTGTTATCGACACCCCCCTGGCGGAAGCCGGGATCGTGGGGGCCGCCATCGGTATGGCGGTCTACGGACTGCGCCCTGTGGCGGAGATCCAATTCATGGGCTTTGTCTATGAAGGCTATCACCAGATCGTGGATCACGCTGCCCGGCTGCGCAACCGCACCCGGGGGCGGTTTCCGGTCCCTCTGGTCGTAAGGATGCCCTATGGAGCCGGCGTTCGGGCTCTGGAGCATCACTCCGAGAGTACCGAAGCCCTGTTCTGCCACATCCCCGGCCTGGTCGTCGCTGCCCCGTCCTCCCCGAAGGATGCCAAAGGACTCCTGATCTCGGCTATCCGCTCGGATGATCCGGTCATCTTCCTGGAACCCAAGCGCCTTTACCGGGCGGGAAAACAGGAAGTCCCCGAGGAGGCAGAGGCGATTCCTCTGGGAAAGGCCCGGACAGTACGTGAGGGTGAAGACCTCACGATCATTGTTTGGGGTGCTATGGTACCGGTGGCACAGCAAGCGGCCGAGGAAGTGGAGAAGCAGGGAATTTTTCCAGAGATCCTGGACTTGCGTACGCTCAGCCCCTTCGATGAGCAAGCCATCCTCGAATCTGTAACCAGGACCGGAAGGGCCCTGGTTGTGCATGAGGCTCCCCAAAACTGCGGTCTGGGTGCGGAAATCTCCTCCCGCATCATGGAGAAAGCCCTTCTCCACCTCGAAGCCCCCGTACAGAGGGTGACCGGGCCGGATATCACGGTCCCTCTGGCCAAGAACGAAGATCTCTACTACCCCAGCCCAAAGCGGGTTCAGTATGCCATAAATAAACTCATGGAGTGGTAAACATGATCCAAGAATTCAAGTTCCCGGACATCGGGGAAGGCATCACCGAAGGCGAGATCGTCCGCTGGCTGGTTCAGGAGGGCGACAGCGTGGAGGAAGACCAGACCCTGGCTGAGGTAGAGACCGATAAGGCCGTGGTGGAACTGCCCTCGCCTTACACGGGGACCATCCTGAAACTTCACTTCAAGGTAAAGGACATCGTGAAGGTGGGGCAGACCCTGGTCACCATAGGAGAAAAGGGTGAACGAATCACGGACCCCCCCCCCCAGAGGAAGCGCGGGAAGAGCAAGCGCCGGAAGAAGCAGGGCCGGCCCCGTCGGTCGTCGGTCTAATCCCGGAAAGCAGGGCCGAGATCCGGGACATCATGGCTACGCCGAAGGTCCGGCGTCTGGCTCTGCAGTTGGGAGTCGACATTAATAATGTGCGGGGTAGCGGACCCGGCGGACGGATCACCGAGCAGGACATTCAGGTCCCTGCCGCCCCTGAGCCTCCCAGGAAGCCGGCCATCAAGATCCGATCCAAGTATGATTTTTACGGCAGTTTGGAACGGATCCCGCTTCGGGGGATTCGGCGCGCCACCGCGCGTAAAATGGCGGAGTCCGTGTCCACGGCCGCCCATGTGACGCACTTTGATGAGGCCGATGTTACGGCCATGGGACTGCTTCGGGAAAAGATGAAGGCCGAGGCCGCAAAAAAAGGTATCAAACTCACCTATCTGCCGTTTGTGGTCAAGGCCCTCATCGAGGCCCTGAAGCTGCATCCCACTCTCAACGCGACGCTTAACGAGGAAGAGCAGGAGATCATCGTTAAAAAATACTACAACATCGGCATTGCAGTTGACGTGCCTGATGGCTTGATCGTGCCTGTGATCAAATTCGCCGATCAAAAATCTCTGTTCGATCTGGCAGAAGAGATTCGGACCGTAGCTCAGGGAGCAAAGGATCGGACGCTGGACCTGGCAGATCTCAAGGGAGGGACCTTTTCGATCACCAATGTGGGCATGCTGGGCGGGGAGTGGGCAACCCCCATCATCAACTTTCCGGAGGTGGCAATCCTGGCAACCATGAAGATCGCAGACCGCGCGCATGTGAGGGACGGTGAGATCCGGGCTGTCAAAACCCTGCCCCTCTGTCTCTCCTTCGACCACAGGGTCATCGACGGAGCCGAGGCGGCCCGTTTCAGCAATGATCTGATCTCTTTCCTAGAGGCTCCCGAAAAACTCCTCGACTGACCATTCCTTAGAGTTTTATGGCTTCTTTTTTCTATGGGCGATAATACTTCCCATTCGCCCGTGGAGAGTTAAGGGCGGGTGAAAACGGGCTTTGCCGATATTTGTCTCTCCCGCTTTGATCATTGCGAATCGAACCAAAAATGGAGTGATTATTTCATTTATCAGGGTTTTGCCCAGCACTGTACTCACGATCAATGCGCCCAGCATAGGAGATACGGTATCGATAAAAACTTTCGCATCCAATACTAATCCGATCGCCACTCCAGCTGACGGCAACAAAGCTAATCCCAAGTATTTTCTGACTTCAAGAGGGGCCCCACCTAATCTCGCTCCGAAATTACTTCCCAAAAACTTCCCCATAAACCGACCTCCCAAGACGATCAAGGCAATTCCCAGAGCCACAAATCCCACGTCCAGGTTTAGATGCGCTCCGGCAAGCAGATAAAATATACCAAAAATCGGTTCCTCAATTTTCTCAACCACATCCAGCGCTTCGCGGGCCCGGTCATGCGCTGCAAAGTTTCCAATCATGAAGCCCAGAACCATGGTCGCTAAAAGTGACGACACACCAAAACTTGCGGCCAGTCCGCCGGTCAGAAGAATTGCGCCCAGAACAAATCCCAGCAAGATGTCCCGTGGACCAGCATATTTAATGATTCTGATGAGCACTAATCCAACCATTAGTCCAATCCCGACCGAGAAGGCAATGGAAATGAGAGGAGCGGCAAAAATGATGGACCCTTTCGAGGATTGTCCCCCCATTAATGCCTTTACCCAAACGATCACATAGCCGTAAACCATAATCGCGACAGCATCATCCAATGCCACCACTCCCAATAAAGTTGTGGTAAACGGACCCTTGGCCTTTAATTCATGGACCAAACTTAAAATGGCGGAAGGAGCGGTCGCAACCGAGACGGCGCCCAACACCAAAGCAAAAGGCAAATATGTTGTTTGAAATCCCGTCACATCAGATAAAGGAAACAGCATGGGCAGGAAGGTGATGACTAGGATGAAGACAACGAAAAATGCTCCGAAAGCCTGCAGAATAGTGATCCAAAAAACGGTCTTTTTCATCCTTTTCAATGGTTCCAGCTGCAGCGCACCGCCAATGGAAAAGGCGATAATGGCCAAGGCAATATCCGTAATCAAACCGAGTTGACCGTGAATCAGAGCTTTAGAAAACAACTTGAGGACAGAAGGCCCAAAAAGAATACCGGATATCAAATACCCGATGAGCCGGGGAGCGCCCAGCCAGACCGCTAGCCTGCCTGCTGTCTGACTCAACAAAAACAGCAACCCGGAATATACCAGAATGTTGAAATGCTGGGGCCACTGAAACCCGATAAAGTTTTCCATTTTGTGTTCTTATTGTAATCCGAGTTAAGGCTGCCTAGCAAGTTATTGTGGGATAGGCTTTGCTATTGCTTTCTCCTCAGCAACATAATGTGAACACCAGCGATGGGGCCACGAGGAAGTTGATGTGCTGAGATCGGCTCGCCCGTAGGGTAAGAACTACCGATAATTAAATAATCTGATTATAAATATCGGCAGTGCTTATGAATAATTCAGCCCAGGCCTGGATTATTCACGGGCCGAGATTAGTGCAGCGACAAAGAAGTGGCTCATGAGTCGTAGTTATCTACGGCGATTGGGTCACGAGGAAGTCGATGTGCTGAGATCGGCTCGCCCACAGGGGAAGAACTACCGATAATTGAACAAAGTGATTTAAAAAATAAATATCGGCAGTGCTTATGAATAATTCAGCCTAGATGATGAGGTTGTCAATGAGACGAATGTGGTCGATATATACGGCCAGGGCGATGAGGTCCCCCACTTCCACCTTATCTCTGGGGAGCAACTCCTCCGCATCCACGATCTCTACATAATCGATCTTCGCCTGCGGTTCGGCTTCGATCTCATCCCGCATGATCCGAATGATCCGGCACGCATTCCGTTCGCCGGCCGAGATCTTGGCACGGGCCAGGTCCAGGCTGCGTGACAGGCACAGGGCCGCCTCCCTCTGGTCGACATCAAAATAGGCGTTCCGGGAACTGAGGGCCAAACCGTCGCTGTCGCGCACGATGGGACACACCTCGATATGCACATCCAGGCCGAGATCTTTCACCATCCTGCGGATGATGGCGGACTGCTGCGCATCCTTCTGCCCGAAGAAGGCCACATCCGGTTCGACAATGTGGAACAGCTTGAGCACGACCGTGCAGACTCCCCTGAAAAATTGGGGCCGGCTTTTCCCGCACAGCCGTTCCTGCAGCCCGTGGACCTCCACGTAGGTATGGTAGCCCGCCGGATAAAGGGCATCCCGCGGCGGCGTGAACACGACATCCACGCCTTCTGCACGGAGGAAGTCCAGGTCGCGCTCCAGGTCGCGGGGGTAGTCCTCGAAATCTTCATGGGGAGCGAACTGCGCCGGGTTGACGAAGATGCTGACGACCGTGAAACCAGCGTCCCGAACCGAGGCCCGCACCAGGCTGAGATGCCCCTCATGCATAAAGCCCATGGTGGGTACGAATCCAACGCTCTTTCCGCCGGACTTCGCCTCGTGCACGTGGGCCTTCATCTCCGGTATCGACGCGAAGATCTGCATGCCGCTCATCCGTTTTTAATCTCGTCCAGGTCCACCCCGCTTCCCAGGTGGTAGGAGTGGCTATCGTCGGGGAATTCTCCAGCCGAAACATCCTGGATATACTGCCTGACAGCGTCCCGCAGCTGGTCGTGGAGCTGGGCATAACGTTTCACGAACTTAGGCAGGTACCCGTTGGAGTACCCTGCCAGGTCATGAAACACCAGGATCTGGCCGTCACAGTGCGGCCCGGCCCCGATCCCGATGGTCGGGACCTCCAGTTGCTTGGTGATCACCCGCGCCAACTCCAAAGGGATGCATTCCAACACCACAGCGAAGACTCCGGCCTTCTGCAGGTTCTCGGCGTCTTTGACGATCTTCCGGGCTTCCCGGTTCTCTTTGCCCTGGACCTTGAACCGGCCGAGATGATAGAGCGACTGGGGTGTCAGCCCGACATGCCCCATAACTGGGATTTCGGCCTCGACCAGAGTCCTGATCAGCTTGAGCCGCTTGTGGGTGGCCCCTTCAATCTTCACGGCCTTGGCCCCGGCTTCCTTTAGAAAGCGGGAGGCGTTGCGGACCGCCTCCTCTTCAGACAGGTGGAAGGAAAAATAGGGCATGTCTCCCACCACCAGAGCCCGTCCTGCGCCCCGGGTCACCGCCCGCGTGTGGTGGATCATCTCGTCCATGGTCACAGGAATGGTGTTGGGATACCCGAGCACCACCATCCCCAGGGAATCCCCCACCAGGATGAGATCGATCCCCGCCAGGTCGACGATCTTGGCCGTGGGATAATCGTAGGCTGTCAAGGCAGTGATTTTCTCGCCCTTCTGCTTCTTGTCCAGCAGAAGAGGGATGGTGACTTCAGAGAGTGTTGAGTTTGTTTTCGGCATGACTATCCTTTCTCCCCATCCCGCCTCTTTCTCTATCGGGATTGAGGTAAAGTCTTACGTCTTTTTCAATCCCCTGCCCGACCGGCTCAGCGGTACGTAGAACAGGGTGCTTTTCTTCATATGCTGGATCTTGTCGATCAAGTCCATGATGTCCTCTTCCTGGTTGAAATTCAGCTCGTCGGCCTTGACCACCAGCAGGGGAGTTGCTTTGTAGTTGAAGAAGAAATAATCGAACGCCTCGACAACATCCTCCAGATATTTTTCAGATATACTCCTGTCCAGGGCCGAACCGTCTCGCTCGATTCTGTTCAGGAGAGTAGGCAGCGCGATCTGCAGGTAGATGGTCAGGTCCGGGCGGGAGATCTTTTCCGTGAAAATGCTGTGGATTTTCTCGTAAACCATCAGTTCCTCGTCCGCCAGCGTCTGATACGCATAGATTTTGTCCTTTTCGAACAGATAGTCACAGACGATTCGCTCATGGAACAGGTTTCTCTGGAGCAGCCCGGCCTGCTGATGATACCGATTGACCAGGAAGACCAGTTGGCTCAGGAAGGCCGAGCCTTCTTTTTCCTCGTAGAATTCCTTGAGATAAGGATTGTCTGCACGGTCATACACGGCGCGGCCGGCCAACTTTCTGGCGAGGATTTCGGTCAGCTTGGTCTTACCCGATTTGAACACACCTTCCACTGCGATATGGTTGAAAGTCAGGGTTTCAGAATCCGGCATTTTTACTACCGGATTACCATAGCGGATAAAGGGAGAGAAGTCAACGCCCGGAAACGTTCACTAAGCTTTCGTTTTGGTGTTTTTAGATTTGTCGGATTTTCGTATCTCTTCGACCTCTTCCTTGACCGGCATGATGGCCCAGGCGATGATGTAAAACAGGAACATGGGAAAAAGCGCAGTGAGGAGCCCCACCGCTACAAAAAGGAGCCTGATCAGGGTGAAATCGATGTCCAGGTAATCCGCCAGGCCGGCACACACGCCGCCGATCATCTTGCTGCTCTGAAGCCGGTATATCTGTTTTGTCATGTCTCTCTCCTGTCTATATTATAGTTCTACGCATAAAGGAAAACAAAAGTTCCCGCTCACAGGCGTCTGTAGAGGCACGGCTTGCATTCGAACCAGAATATGCCCGATACTATTAAAAAATCATCAGGAGGTCCTTCATGCAGCAATCGGTCCTGATCGATGGGCGCTGGCGGCCGGCAGATTCTCCCGTCGGAGCCTTCCGGGCCGAGGATCCGACCACAGGCCGTGCCTGCGGTGAGGAGTACCCGGTCTCGGGTTGGCGGGATATTGCGGCTGCCATGGAAGCAGGGAAAAGAGCGGCTCAGGCCTTGCATACGCGATCCCCGGAAAAGCTCGCCGACTTCCTGGAATCTTTAGCCGGGGCGATCGAACAAAACAGCTCCGAGCTGGCAACCATGGCATCTCTTGAGACCGCACTCCCGCAGGAGCCCCGCCTCTGCAGCATCGAACTCCCTCGCACCTGCGGGCAGCTCAGGCAGGCCGCAGCAGCGGCCCGGGACCGGTCTTGGTGTCTGGCGGTCATTGACACGGCCCTTAACATCAGGTCCCGGTACGGCCCCCTGGATGGTCCGGTCGCCATCCTCGGCCCCAACAATTTTCCCCTGGCATTCAATCCCCTCTCCGGCGGAGATTTTGCCGCCGCCGTGGCCGTGGGCAATCCGGTGATCGCCAAGGCGCATCCCGGCCACCCGGGGACCTCCCGGATCCTCGCCGAACTGGTGCTTGCAGCCCTACAGAGCAGCGGGTTGCCATTGTCCCAGGTGCAGCTTATTTACGAGATGCGGCCCGAGGACGGTCTCCGGCTGGTCTCTCACCCGGATATTGCCGCCACTGCGTTCACAGGAAGCCGCAGAGCCGGCCTGCAGCTCAAACGGGCTGCGGACACGGCAGGGAAGCCGATCTATCTCGAGATGTCCGGGATCAATCCCGTCATCCTGCTTCCGGGGGCGCTGAATGAGCGCGGCTCGGAAATCGCAGCGGAGCTCGGCACCTCCTGCACCCTCGGCGCGGGGCAGTTCTGCACCAATCCTGGATTGGTGATCCTCCAACAGGATGCAGCCGGGGAGAGGTTCCTCCAGGAACTGGGCCGCAACCTGGACGAACTCCCGGATGGCATCCTACTTGGCCGGCAGGTCCGGGAGGGATGGTCGGAGGCCCTGGGCATCCTGGAGACACAAGGGGCAGAGAGACTGACCCGAAGGACTGTCCCGCAAACACGAGGCATCCCGGCCATGAACACTCTCTTGAAGATCTCCGGAGACGAGTTCCTGAAAAACAGCGCGACTGCCCAGATCGAGGCCTTCGGCCCCTCTACCCTGACAGTCCTTGTCCGTGACCAGGCCCAAATGGAGGCCGTGATCAAAAACCTGGAAGGAAACCTGACCGGCTCTATCTACAGCCACAGCCAGGAAAAAGACGATGCGGCATACGCCCGGATCGAGCCCCTCTTGAGGTCTCGCGTGGGACGGCTGCTCAACGATAAGATGCCCACGGGTGTGGCAGTGAGCCCGGCCATGCACCATGGGGGTCCCTTCCCGGCCACGGGCCATCCGGGATTCAGCGCAGTGGGGATCCCCCGTTCCCTGCTCCGTTTTACGGCACTGCAATGCTATGACCACGTGCGCGAAAACCGCCTCCCGCCTGAACTGCGGGACCGGAATCCGACCGGTGAGATGTGGCGCCTCATCGATGGTGCCTGGACCCAGTCGGACGCCGAGTCTTCTTGTGACAGGGACAGGGAAGGCCGGGAAAAGGCGCAGGAATAAATATCTGCTCTATTTATACAAACAGAGATAGGCGGCAGCGGAAATGAGCCGGAGTTGGAATTTTTGATCCGCTTCGACACGGAAGCTGTCCCCGGCACGGAACGTCTGCCACTCCCCACTGCCCGGAAGCTTGACTTCCATGGAGCCGCTCACAACCTGCATGATCTCGACAGTGGAAGTGCCGAACTCATAATCACCTGCGTCCATGACTCCGATTGTGGCAGGGCCCTCATCTGTCTCGAATGCGAGGGATTTTACTTTGCCATCAAAATATTCATTGACATTGAACATGATAATCTTCCTTTCTCAACCACCCGCGACCATGTGGATGACCTTGATGTCCGCACCCGCTGGGATCGGGAACGCGCCATATTCATCTTTCTTGACGATGCGGTCATCGACCTTGACCACCAGCATGCGGAAGGTGTATTTCATGACTTCCAGCACACGCGTCACGGTCATGCCTTCCTCCCACTCCACAGTATGACCGTTGACCGTGATCGTGGCTTCTTTCATCATGAGCAAAGCTATCCTTGAATTTCTGTCCCAGCCCCACTGCCTCGAGAAGTCCCCTATCCAAAATAGGGCTTGACGGTGTCTAAAAGTTCGGGCAGGTCCATGCCGATGTCCTGCAGGTGCTCAAGGGTGGGGATTCCGTCGGGAGACCAACCGCGCCGCTTGTAGACGGCATCCAGGAGTTTTTCATACAGTCCCTCACGGTATGCCCGCGTGATGGCCAGTTTCTCCTCGGGGGGTTTGCCCTCCGGATCGACCCCTATGACCTCCTCCATCTGCTGGTCATACCGCTCCCGCCTGGACTCATATTCCTCCAGGGTCACGGGGCCGGCAGCCCGATAGGGCTGGGCATCGTGTTCCCTGCGGCCGTAGCCCCGGCGAAGGTTGAAGATCCTCTGAAAGTTGTAGACCCTTTCCGACTGTCGGATGAGTTCTTGTTTGTCGATATTTTTGCCGGTCACCGCGTTATACACCGTCACATAGTTGTTCACATGTTCGGGCACCTTGGCCGGCTCGTCCTGTTCTGCATTGTTCTCCGGCTCAACATCGTTCCACGGCAGCTTGCAGAGGCCCATCAGCCCGAACCAGGTTCGGAACATGGGGAAGTAGTGAAGGGCCTCCGCCTTGTCCTCGAAGGTGGGAATCTGCTTGTTGACCATATCCATGAAGATCAGCCAAGCCTCGTCATGTTGAGCACCTTTATTTGCCAGTCCATAGCCACCTTGCTGAGCTAGAGATTCCTTGGATACGTACTGGGAATACTCCAGCCCCTTGTTTTCCATACCGATATCCTGGAGAAACTGCGCGTTGGCATCGTATTCGAGGGCGAAGATCCGTTTCATCTGGCGCACGCCCTGCCCCACAGTTACACCGAAACCCTCTCCGCGGGCCATCTGGTGGATAAGTTCCAGGGATGCGTCGGCATTGCCGAAATTCATTTGAATGCCACCCGTGATCTCATCGTCGATGATGCCGTTCTCGTAGCACTCCATGGCAAAGGCCACGCCCGTCCCGAAGGAAATGGTGTCGATCCCATAGGTATCGCAGTAAAAATTGAGCTCCAGCAACGCATCCACATCGAAGATACCGCAGTTAGCACCCACACCGGCGGCTGTCTCGTATTCGGGCCCTTCCACGTCCACCACCTGCCCTGCATAAGGACCGGTGCGGGGCTTGAAATTCTCGGCTATCTTGCAGCAGGACATCATGCAGCCCACCCAGCATCCGTCGGGCATACCCTGGGTGAAGCGTTCTTTCAGGTGATGGGAGTCGATCTTGACGGCATCATCGTGGGCCCCATATTTGAAATTGTGCACCGGCAGGAGGTCATAATCGTTCATGATCTCCATGAGATGGGCGGTCCCGAGCTCCTTCATACGAGCCTGGAGGTGGTCGAGCTCCTTCATCTCCCGGGCGAAGCGCCGGCCCCTTTCCTGGATGGCAGGGAGGTCGGCCACATGGTTGAGATTGGAGGCGATCCCCTCGATCTTGGCGACCAGCGCCTTGATGTTCTTGTCGCGGAACACGGTCCCGATGCCACCACGCCCGGCCTGTTTGATCCGGACCTTCTTCCTCTTCGTATCATACCAGCTAAAGTTCAACATCCCGATCCGCGTAAAATCGGCCGCACTGCCGGCTGAAACAACGGAGACATTCCGCTTGTCGGTCTCGTCAGCGGCATACATCTCGGTCAGCTGTTCGGCCAGGATATGGGAGTCCTGAGCTTCCTCCGGGGCCTCTTCAATGCAGACCGTCCCCTTAGTCCCATCAATGACAAGGATGACATCCTTCTCCGCCTTCCCCTGGATCTCCAGGGCATCGAATCCGGAAAACTTGAGATAGGGCCCGAAATAGCCGCCCACATTGCAGTCGATAACCAGGTCAGTCAGGGGCGAGATCGAAACCACCAGGGATTTACCACACCCGGAATACTGAGTGATGCCGGCCACAGGGCCGGGAGAGATGATGATCTCATTCTCAGGATCGTCCCATTTCGTATCGGGTTTTGTGCCGTCCCACAGAAGTCTAAGGCCGAATCCTTTTCCACCGATGAACTTCTCCTTCATCTCCTCGCTGACTGGTTTCTCGGCCACGGAGTTCTCGCTCAGGTTCACATAAAGCGTCCGGTTGTTGTAGCCCCGGTCGATATCACTCCATGTATACGCGTATTCTTTTAAAAGCGTGT
>JBGUED010000012.1:0-15712 GCA_041821525.1 Candidatus Aminicenantaceae bacterium
CCTGCCTATCGCGCAGGTCGACGAACACCAGGTTCCCCATGTCGCGCTGGCGGTTGACCCATCCGTACAGGATGATCTCCTGACCGATATGATCCTTCCTCAGATCGCCGCAGTAGTGTGTACGTTTCCAGGTCTCTGTGGATGGCATGTTTCCTTCCTTTGCTGCCGGCCCGTGAGGGCCTAGTCGGATTTCCGCAGGGTTGAGAGGAGCTCTTCCAGGGTCTTTTCCTGCTGTTCCCCAGAGGCCATATCTTTCAGCTGGAAGGTCCCTTTCCTGATCTCGTCGTCGCCGATGATGAGACTCCAGGCAGCCCCCAGCTTATTGGCCCGGCTCAGCTGATTCTTGAAGCTCCGATCCTTGTATTCGATCCAGACCTCGAAGCCCTGCCTGCGCAGGGTGCGGGCCGCCGTCATGCCCGCCCTCCGGGCCTCTTCTCCCATCCAGACCACATAGACGAATGGATCGGCGGTCTCCTGATCCAGGACCAGGAGCAGCAGGCGCTCCATGCCCAAGGCAAAGCCGATGCCGCAGATGTCGGGACCGCCGAAGTCCCGCATCATGTCGTCGTAGCGGCCCCCGCCCAGCACGGCATCCTGGGCCCCGAGTTCGGTGGAAGTGAACTCGAAGGTCGTCTTGGTGTAGTAGTCCAGGCCGCGCACCAGCAGGGGCTCGACCGTGTAGGGCAGGGCATAGAGGTCGAGATGGCCCTTGAAGCGGGCGAAGTGGTCTTCACATTCCTCACAAAGAAAATCCGTGATCTTGGGCAGGTCCCTCGCGATCTCCTGGCAGGACTCCACTTTGCAGTCGAATATGCGCAGGGGATTGGTGTCGATCTTGCGCTGGCAGTCCGGGCAAAGGCCCGTGCGGGACTTCTCCGCCTCTTTGCGCAGCTCGCGGTGGTATCCGGGACGGCATGCCCGGCAGCCCACCGAATTGACCAGGATCTCGCTCCCGGTCACGCCCACGCTCTCGAGCAGGGTGGCCGCCATCTCCACGATCTCGGCATCCACAGCCGGGTCCTTCTCGTTGAAGACTTCCACATCCATCTGATGGAACTGGCGGTAGCGTCCCTTCTGGGGCTTGTCATAGCGGAACATGGGCCCGATGAAGTAATAGCGCATGGGACCGGGCAGGAGATGAAGCCGATGTTCGATGATGGCCCGCGCAATGGAGGGCGTGTACTCCGGCCTCAGGGTCAGGGAGCGGCCGCCTTTGTCCGTGAAGGTGTACATCTCCTTCATCACGATGTCCGAGGTCTCGCCCGTGCCCTTTTCGAAAAGCTCCGTGGCCTCGAACACTGGAGTCCGGATCTCCCGGTAGCCGTAGAGCTCGAACAAACCCTTGGCCGTCTTCTCCACGTGCTGCCACTTCCGGGCCTGGCTCGGGAGGATGTCGTGCGTCCCTTTGATGGCCGCCACACGCTTTTTCTTGGGAGTGTCACTCATCTTCGGCAAAGACCCCGATCTTTCGGTATTTCTGGTAGCGGGCTTCCAGCCGCTTCTCCACGGGCATGTCCTCCAGCTTCTTCAAGGTCAGGTTGAGCTGCTTGTCCACATTTTTGAAGGTCAGGCCCCAGTCGATATGGGCCCCGCCTGGAGGCTCGGCGATGATCTTGTCGACGATCCCGAATTCCTTCAGGTCGTTGGCCATGAAGCGCAGGTTCTCGGCGGCCGGTTTCACGGCCCCCTGGTCCTTCCAGAGGATGGCGGCACAGCCTTCCGGCGAGATGACCGAATAGAAGGTATTCTCCAGCATCAGGAGGACATCGCCCACACCCACGGCCAGGGCTCCCCCGCTCCCGCCCTCGCCGATCACAAGATTGACCACCGGCACCTTGAGCTTCGCGATCTCCTTGAGGTTAAAGGCGATGGCCTCTGCCTGCCCGCGCTCCTCGGCCTTGATGCCGGGATAGGCGCCCGGCGTATCGATTAAAGTCACCACCGGGTAGCCGAACTTCTCAGCCAGCTTCATGATGCGCAGCGCCTTGCGGTAGCCCTCGGGAACGGGCTGCCCGAAGTTACGCTCGATGCGCTCGCGCGTGCTCCGGCCCTTCTGATGGCCGATGAAGGCCACGCTCCGGCCACGGTAAAATCCGAATCCTGTGACCATGGCCGGATCGTCCCCGGCCCGGCGGTCGCCGTGGAATTCCAGGAAGTCATCCGTGAGGAAATCGATGTAGTCCAGGGTGAAGGGGCGCTGGGGGTGGCGGGCGATCTGGACCAGGTGGAGGGCGTTCAGCTTGGGCTGCAGCTTTTTCCAATCCCTGGCAATGAGGGCCCGCAGGCGGCCGACCTCTTCCTTGTCGACGGTCTCATCCGCTTGGAGGGCCTTGATCTTTTCCTTATGCTGG
The DNA here is from genome assembly GCA_041821525.1 of Candidatus Aminicenantaceae bacterium. Lineage (GTDB taxonomy): Bacteria > Acidobacteriota > Aminicenantia > Aminicenantales > Aminicenantaceae > JAUXEH01. The sequence goes on from JBGUED010000012.1 coordinate 2,352, forward strand.
AGGATGGGCTTTTCCAGCTCATAATAACCTTTTTCCGCTTGGTTGCTCATGGAGGCACTGTCCCGGAATCCGTGATTTTACTCGACTATTCTATAGAAAAATCCTTTAGGCCGCAAGCTGACAACAATTCCCTTGAAGCGCCATCCTAGCCGTACACAAGACCGCCCAACTGGTGTGAGACACACGGCCTGGTTCCTTCTGTCCGAAGCCCATGGAAGAGATCAGGTATTTTCCAATCAGGGCGGGACGGCCAGGGGAGGCCGGACAGCAGGGGCCAGGATTCGGCCACAGATAGCCGCTAGCCTGGTTATTGTTTGTGGAACAGGACCGCGGACGGAACCACCTGATGCTCCACACCGGGGCCTCGGAAGGCCACCTCCAAGTCCATGCCGCCGGTCCGCTGGAAAAATCCTGTGGAAATGGGATGCAGTCCCCGGGCCAGGGCGATGCGACCGGATTCGGTCTGGGATCCATGCAACCCGTCGTTGTCCACCACCAGGGTGTCTCCGATCCAGAGGCGGCTCCCGTCGTCGGACGCCACAAAGAAGGTATAGACGCCGTCTTCGGGCACCAGGATGTATCCCGAATAGCGGACGGCGAAGTCCTCGGGCCTCTGTTGTACCCCGATATCGAATGCGGCGCTGGTCCCCGACCGCAGGGGAGAAAGTTCGCTGAATTCGGGAAGCATCTCCCATTCTCCCTCGAAATAGGCATACGTCAGGCCGGGCACGCGATCGGGAAGCTCCTGGGAGGGTCGGGGTTTCACCATGTAAAAACTTCGGTTCACCACGGAGCTCACGCGCCGGCCCTCCTGGAAATACGCACACTGGACCATGGTTCCCGTGTCCAGGGAAAGGGCGGCGGTGTATTCCGGTGAGGCCTCGTCCGGCTCGCTTCCGTCCAGCGTGTAGCGGATGCGGGCGTTGCTCACCCCGGGCCCCAGTGCCACTTCATGTGTAGTCACGAAAATATCCCCGTCGGCCTGGATCCGGGGTGCGTTGATGACCTCCGGTTTTTCTGAAAATTCCAGGACCACGACCGAAGCCACCGCATCGGGAGCAGAAGCGGGAAGCGAGACCAGGGCGGAGCCGGGCTGGTAGGACACCTCGAGCTCGGTTTTATCGTCTGTCAGGAGATAGGCCTTGTCCGAACGGCTCAGGAGCCCAGGGACCTCCAGGCGGCCGTCAGCCGGCCAATCGAATACGTGCAGATACAGGGTTCGGGATTTGGTGGTAGAACGGCCCCAGGGCAGGCTCTCGAACAGGCTGGCACTGGTCCCGTAGATGCTCTCGCCGTTGGTCTGCATCCAGCGGCCCATGTCCGCCAGCCGGTCGATGCTCTCCCGGGGGAAGAGCCCCTCGGCCGTGGGCCCTACGTTGAGCAGGAAGTTCCCGCCCTTGCTGGCGATATCCACCAGCATGCGGATGAGCCGCTCGCTGGATTTCCAGTTCGCATCGTTCTTGTTGTAGCCCCAGTGGTCGTTCATGGTCATGCATGTTTCCCAGTCGTAGCCCAGGCCCATGGCCGGGATTTCCTGTTCCGGGGTCCCGAAATCGCCGGACGCGGTGGCGGGATCAAAGGTGCCGGCCATCCCGGCCCGGCCCTTGCCCACGCGGTTGTTGATGATGATGTCGCTGTCGAGCGAGCGCACAAAATCGTAAAGGTTGCGTCCCCGCTCCGGCGTCCAGGTCCGTTCCCACTCGCCGTCGAACCAGAGGACCCCGATGTCGCTGTAGTTGGTCACGATCTCCTTGACCTGGCCCTTCATGTAGTCGACGTAGCGGTCGAAGTCTGCTCCCTCTGCGGACCTCTCCTCCCAGCCGCGGCGCGGCAGGTAGTCGGGATGGTGCCAGTCCATGATGGAGTGGTAGAAGCACAGCCGGATTCCCTGCTTGAGGCACTCCTCCTCCAGCTCCCTGAGGATGTCGCGCCCGAAGGGCGTGGCATCGATCACGTCATAGTCCGAGACCTGCGAATCGAACAGGCTGAATCCGTCGTGATGCTTGCTGGTGATGACGATGTAACGCATGCCCGCGTCCTTGGCCATGCGGACCCAGGCAGCGGCATCGAACTGCACAGGATTGAATTGAGGAGCGAATTTCTCATACTCGGCCACTGGGATCTGGGCCGTGGTCAATATCCACTCCGCGTGGTGGGTCTCGTCCTTCCACTGCCCAGCCGGCACGGCATAGAGCCCCCAGTGGATGAAGAGCCCGAAGCGGGCCTCGCGCCACCAGGCCATGCGTGCATCCCGCTGTTCCATTGTCTCCAGATCCACCTCTACCTCTCCGGATGCCGGCTGCCCCACAGGGCCGCCCCCTTTGCAGGCGACAGATCCCAAAGCCAGGATCAAGATCAATGCTGAGACCATTAATCCCGAAAAGACCAAACGACGGCTGTTCCCCATGAGTCTTTCCTCCTTTTTTCACACCCTCGGCTCCTGCCGCAGGTCCTCGACTCACATGTGAGTCGGATCCCGGGCTTCATGCCCGTCACTCGGAGCGTAATCAGGTCCCTCTCCCACCTGTCGCGCTGTCCGGACTCCCCCCCCCGGATTTAGGTTCAATCCTGCTTCGAAGAGAAGTGCCGATAAAACAACACGCCGCACACCACCATGAAGGCGATGAAAACCACCAGCCAGAACCAGTCTAGGAAGCTGAATTCCACCATGTCGTCAGTAGGGCTCTATCCGGAAAGCGATAGACAGACCTCCGCTATTCTGCTCAAGACCGGGAGCGTTTGTCAAATCTAATCGAAGAAGTACTTGATGCCCAACGTAAAGGTGAACGGATTGAGCCAGATCTTTTCCTGGTCGTCGGGTTCGGGGTGGCTGCCTTTTTCCTGGACCCAGGTCGGGACCGGAGCGAATTTCAGACCCAAGTGCAGGGATGTGTTTTGGCCGATGCGCGTGTCGACACCGCCGCCGAGGATGAGGGCCAGCCGGTCGGCCACCTCCTCGTGCCCCTCTTCGGGAAGAAAGTGGTAGAAATTAAAGCCCACGCCCAGCAGGGCATAGGGAGTGAAGCGCCCCTTTTCCCGCCAGCGGTACTGCACGTTGACGGACAGGGGTGTGACATACAGCGTGCCCGCGCCGAGCTTAAAGGGATCCACATCGCCATCCACGGGCGCCCTCAGGCGTTCCAGTATGAATTCGATCCCGATCCGGGGCGACACCTTGCCCATAAACGCCATGCCGTAGCGGATGCCGCCGCCGATTCCCTTGGTGGTGAAGGCCGCGTATCCGATCCCGAGTTCGCTGGACAGCCTGGTCCTTCTCCGAGTGGTGGTGTCATCAGCTGCCTGGCCTCGTGTCCCCACCAAGCCGGACTCAAACCGTACAGGCTCTAGGTACGCTGAGGAATCAATTACGCGCTTGCCGAAGAGGTCAAGGAAGGGGTATGAATCGGGCGCACCTGGTTCTATGAGGGAGAATCGCTCCGTGAGGTCGCCTGCGGTCATTTCTTTCTCTGATCGATGCCCATCATTGTTCGCCTGGGCCGCGCCCACGGAAGCGAACAGCAGGACCACACCCCACACCAACACGGGATTCCTGTTGAGAACATGCCCTCTCATATCTGTCTCCTCTTCTCGTGTCTACTCATGTCGGTCATTTCTCTCAAAAATCTAGGGAGACCGAGGCCCGCCACTCGAACAGCTTCTGTTTAACGTCGGGGAACTCGTCATAGATGGAGTTTTCCCGGTACTGCGTGTACTGGATCCCGGCTCCGAGGTTCTTCCAGAGGGGGATCCGGTACTGGCCCTGGAACAAGTTCAGTCGGTTGGTTCCCTCTGCCCCTTCCAGGGTGAAGATCTTGTAATGGGCCCAGCGCACGATGAGGCGCCCGAAATTTTGGAGGTTGAGGACCGCGTCCAGCTTGGCAATGTAGCCCGTCCCGTAGTTGTAATCCCTGTCCACTTTTTGAGTGGAATCCGGGGGTGGCTCGACATAGTCGTTCTGGCTGGCCCCCATCATCATCCAGCCCACATGGCCCAGCAGCGTCAGGCGGACCTTGGGCGAGAGGTCGAAGCGGGAGATGGCGCCCGCACAGAAGGATGTGCCTCCCAGCCTGATCTCCTCGGTGTAGATGAAATCATAGTGCTGGAACGCACCGATGAGGTGGTTCTGGTTTTCCCGCGAACCGAGCTCCTTCCCCAGTAGCAATCCATAGGCATAGATGTTCCAATAGGCCTGGTCGCTGATGTGTGCCGATGCCTGGAGGGTGAAATAATCCAGGGGCGTGCGCTTATCCTCCCCGAGGAAGGGGTCTCCGTAGGCCAGTAGAACCGCCAGGTTCGGCGCCGCTTTGGAATCTCCCAGGTCGGTTTCCTGGGATGTGAGCGCCCCGGCCCAGTAGGCGGTCCCGTTCACCGGCGCCCTCAGCTGGTTGTGGGTGGGGCGCACGAGGGACATCTCCCCATGGATCAGGCGGTTGAAGCCGCGCACCGGATTGAGGACAAACCCGGCGATCTCCCGCAGGACCCGTTCGCCTCCGGTGGCGCTGTCGTCCAGGACCAGGGACGAAAACCGGTAGAGCATCTCACCGACGAACATGCCGCCGGTCGTGGTCATGATGAGATCCCCGATGGAGGGACGGTGGCGCTCCATGACCATCTCCCACATCAGGCTGCCGTTGAAAGCCAGGAAGCCGGACGACCAGTAATCCAGACCATTGGCACGGCCGGCGTTGTAGTACAGGTTCCCGTGGAAGGGATGGGCGAAGAAATTGGTGACCAAGTGGTTGACGTCCCACTCGAACCAGTAGGTGAGGTTGTCCCGCATAGAGTCCAGGTTGATGTAGGCATGCTCCCCGTCCAGGCCGTACATCCCCAGGGCCCAGACAAAGATATTGATCCCGATGGCCTCGCCCACGGCCACAAAGGGGCGCAACTCCTCGGGCTGCTGCTTGTACTCATACCCCTTGGGAGGAGCGTCCTGGTCGAGCTCCAGGTCTGTGTATGCCTTCGGCAGGATCAGGACCGTCTCTGCCGGAGGGGAATGGGGGGAGAGGGAGAAAACGGAGGCCTTGGCCGCATAGAGCCGTTCGGCGAGCGAGTTCCCTGCTGTCTGCATGGGAGACTGCGCGCTGGCAGCCGCGGTCAGCACCAGAAATGCCAATCCAAACATACACGTTTTCTTTGTCATCCTATCCTCTTTTTGCGAATCCCGTCTCTCCGCGAATTTCGCTTATTATATCTAACTTGTCAAAAAATTAAAAGATGTTCGTTAGTCCAAAATTTCTCAGCCCTCAAGAGATTCGGCCGCCGTGGGGTCTATTATGTGATGTCAACGGATCACGATCTCGTCGGCAAACACCCAGGCCTTCTGTCCGGCCCCGGGATGCTGATCGGGGCAGAACCCCCTGTTCCTGCCGATCACGCGGATGAAGCGGATGGGATCTCCGCCCAGCTCAAGGGCGAAATCCTCTATATGAACACCTGAACGTTCGGGGGATAGGTCGTTTTCGACCGTACCGGCCTTACGGAAATTGGCCTCATCCTGTGCCACCCAGAACTCCACTTCCGTGGGCATGAAGATCCAGGAGCCCGAATCTTGGAGGAACCCGACGGAAACGCTTCGCAAGTCCCGAGACCGGCCCAGGTCCACTACCACATCCAGGTCTACTCCGAGATAGCCCTGCCAGGCAGGAGAGCGGAAGTCTTTGTTCCCCCGGATACCATCGAGCAGAGCCCGATCACCACCCCCGGTGTAATGGGAGCTGTAGTTTGTGTTGAGACGCAGGCCCCAATCATTCGGCGCCTGAGAGTGGCCGGTATTCAGGGCGGGCAGGAGAAGGATGAATTGTATCAGGACCAGAGGGGAGCCGCGCTTTTTCATCTCTGACGCTCAACTAAACAGATCCGTGGCGGGCTTAGCCGCCGTCACGTCCTTGCTGTGCATATGCGGCGGATCCGCAACGGGCATAAGGAACGTCATGGCTGTACGGTGCATATCCTGCGGACCGCCTCGGGCAGGAGGCAGATCCTCCGGGCCTGGTAGTCGAAGCAGACCATACCGGTCTCAGCCAGGGCGATAGGGGAGTCGTCCGACGGCCGGGTTATGCGGTAGAAGATGCGGAAACCGGAGCGGCTCGCTTCGCCGGCCGCTACCTCGAAGCGCAGAACATCACCGGCATACGCCTCTCCCTGGTAGACCAGGGCCGCATCTCCCATGGTCAGCGACACGCCCCCGCAGTCCAGCTCGGAAAGCCCGTGTTCAGCCAGGAAGGCGACCCGTGCCTCATGGATCAGGGAAAGCAGGCGGTCGTTCCCCAGATGACCACCGTAGTTCAGGTCGGTCACGCGGATGCTCAGTTCGATCTGGAACGCGTAGTCCGGGGCGGGTTTGAGGCGGATTCGCGGCATGATGTCCTCCTTATCCTTCGGATTCCTGATCCAGTTTCCTGGGGGGGGTCTTACCCCACTCTTTAATTCAAGAATTTATGTGCCAGCGGGGGCCGTCCGACGTGTCCTCGACCATCACACCCGCCTTTTGCAGTACGTCCCGGACCGCATCGGAGTTGTCCCACTGCTCAGACCGTCGGTAACGCTCCCTCAGGTCCATCAAGGGCTCGACCAGAGGAGTGAGAAGCTCCCGCTTCTCCTCTGCCGACACTTCCAAGCGCTGGCCGAAGAAGACGATGAATTCCCGCAGGATCTCGCGTGCCTGGGATATGAATTCCGGATTCTCCAAGTCCTGCGCCGCCTCCCATACCAGTCGGTCAAGCTCCAGCAGCGCTGCCGTGCTCTTCCGGGGATCCCGCCCGGCCAGGCCTGACTGAAAGTCGGCCTCAAGACCATGGATTCGGTCCCAGAACGGATCCCGCACCTGGCCCTTCTCATCGGATTCCGATGGATCGGGACCGGTAAGCCGGTCATGTTCAAGCCGAGGCTCCACGCGTTCTGGTGCTTTCGAGTCCGGCATCAGGTTACGCAGCACCTCCAGGGGAAAGCGGTCCCCTTTGTGAAAAATGACCTCGCGGCCGGACCGCCGCAGGGTTACGGTACCGATGCCTTCCACATAGGCTTCATCCCGGGCGAGGTCGATCAGGCACGCCGTGTGCTCGTCCAGGCCCAGGACGCCCACGTCCCCCGGTAGCATAGCCTCCAGTGTGCGGAAGCGGGCTTCGCCCATGTAGCAGAAGCGGGTGTCGTGCGTCCCCCCTTCGGCATTATTCCAGTGCGGTATAACCACCAGATCGAAGCCGAAGCCCCCCAGGATGTCGAGTCCCTCTTCCCAGTAGAGCTCGGATCCCACCTTATAGATCTCGTACACTGGCAGCGTGAAGCGGCCCACAGTGAGCGCCGCTGCGCTGGCCGCCACCAGGCAGCCTCCGGAGCGAATCCGCTCCTGCAGAATCTCGGGGACGGGGGTCTCCTGCCACTGGTGCACAGCATAGGTCGGGCTCCCCGGCCCCACCAGGATATAGCCGGCCTCACGGAGGATCTGGAACGCCTCTTCCGCCTCCGGAGAAGGAACGTCCCTGGATCTGAGAGATGCGGTCCGCATGTCCGTCCCGATCCGCTTCCGGAAATAGTCCTCGGCCCGGTCGGACAGCTTGCCCACATTGAGCTGGAATCCTGCCGGCGTGTCCAGGAACACGGCCCGGGGAACGACCTGGAGCCCGGCCAACAGACCCTTGTGCACCTCGACCATGGTAGCGGTGAGCTCTCCCGACCCCATGAGTGCGACGATTCCCTTAGCTTCCATGTTTCCCTTCCGTATGATACCTGTCCGGCCGCCGTGATACAAGTGAGCGGGCCTCAGGCTTGAAAATCATGCTCCCGCCCTCTATCATGGGAGGAGCGGCGTTCCATGACACTCAAACTGCGACCCCTCCTCTTCCTGCTCTCTCTGATCGTCCTCTCCTCTCCAGGGATAGATGGCGCCCCGCTTCCGGCCTCTGCCGGTCTCCTGGTCTCCCCACGTTCTGTGATGGCGGCAGAGGAGTTCCGGATCTTGGCGGCCTCCAAGGATCCCCTGCAGGGAGCAGAGATCGAGGTGATCGGCCCCCACGGCCGCGTGAGTGCGACCTGGTCCCGCACCGGGGACGGCCCCGCCAATTGGATCGAGGCCGTGTTCCAGGCCGGGGGCGTGGGGGCATACCGGGTTTCCCTAAAGAGAGGGGACGAGGCTATCGCGAGCACAGAATTTTTGGTTTCATCTCAAAAATCCTTCCGCCCCGCGAGCCGGTCGGTCTGGGAGATCGAGGCTTCCTGGACCTCGGCTGCGGAGGATCTCTACTCGGCCTGGTTAGAGCGCCTGTTCCTGGATGCGGAGGAGGGGGACACCTGGGAACACCTGCACGACGTGATCCGGGATCCTGAAAAAAACCTCCTGTACGGACACCTGGGAAGGAATGAGGATCAAAGCCTGATCCTGGAACCGGACTGTGCTGACAATCCGTTCGTGCTGCGCGCCTATTTTGCCTGGAAGTTGGGGCTCCCTTATGCCCATTTCCGCTGCGACCGCGGTACGGTCGAACGGGCTCCGCTCTGCATGGAATGGATCACGAACCTCGTGGAGCGCAAGTCAGGGCAGAGTGATGTGCGGGCCTTCCAGGCCTTTGCGCGCACCATTTTAAACGATGTCCACTCGGGGACAGCGCGCACAGCCCTGGAAAACGACCGGACCGATCTGTATCCAGTTGCCCTCGAGCGAGAACACCTGCGGCCCGGTGTAGTCTTTGCCGATCCTTACGGCCACACGCTGACCCTGGTGCGCTGGGTCCCCCAGACAGAAAACTCGGCAGGAAAACTGCTGGCCGTGGATGCCCAGCCCGACGGGACCATCGCGGTCAAGCGGTTCTGGCAGGGGAATTTCTTCTTTGTCACCGAGGGCATCCCCGGAGGACCGGGCTTCAAGGCCTTCCGCCCCCTCATCCTGGAAAATGGAGAGCTCCGACTGCTCGAAAACGCCGCGGTCGCGGGGCATCCGGGCTACGGCAATTTCTCGCTTGAGCAGCAGGCTCTGTCCCCGAGTGTTTTTTACGACCGCATGGACCGGCTCATCAATCCCACTCCCCTGGACCCGAAAACCGCTTTCCAGGAGCTGCACCGGGCAGTGTACGACCGGCTCCAGGCGAGGGCCATTGCCGTACGCAATGGAGAGGCGTACATGCAACAGAACGGTTATCCGGTGGTCCCCATGCCGTCCGGAGCCGGCATATTTCAGACATTGGGCCCCTGGGAAGATTATTCCACCCCGGCCCGCGACATGCGGCTGCTCATCTCTTTCGATGTGCTGATTGATTTCCCGAATCGAGTAGCAAGAGCTCCGGAAGCCTTCCAGATCCCCTCCGGGAAGACCGCGGCTCAAGTCCGGTCAGAGCTCGAGGCCCTGCACCGCCTGTGGGGCGCTGAATACAGCATAAGCTACACCCGCTCTGACGGAGAGAAACAGGTTCTTTCCATGGCGGATGTGATCGATCGTCTGGAGGCCCTGGAGATGGGGTACAATCCCAATGACGGTATCGAGATCCGCTGGGGGGCACCCGAGGGCAGCGCCGAGCTCGCAGCCTGCGGCCGCCGAGCCCCTGAGGACCAGCGGGCAAAGATGCTGCGATACCGCCGCTGGTTCCGCGACCGGGCCATCCCCATCCGTTAGGGATCGAGCAGAGCGCCTGGGTCTATTTTTTGAGTTTTTCTGCGTACCGGGACAGGACAACGAACGCATCCATCAGTTCCCTGCGTTCTGCATCATGGAGCCGGGACAGCTTTTGCTCCAGGTGGGCCTCCGCATTCTGAATGAGTATGCGGGTGATGGCATTACCCTCCCGAGTCAGCCGCAGCATGATCTTGCGGCGGTCTTCAGGATCCCTCTCCCTTTTCACGAGCCCCATGGCGATCAGCTTGTCGGCCACGGCCGTGAACGAGCCCTTTTCCAGCCCGGACATCCGGCTGATCTGGGTCATGGTCACACCCGGCAGCCGGTCGATCACGATCAGGACCTTGCGCTGGGTCCGGTTGACCGAGAGGTCCAGTTTGGCGATTTCGATGTCATGGAACAGCGCGTGCATGAGCGAAGGGATTCCGCTTATGATATCAATGAGTCTTTCGTTCTTCATTAAGATTGACCTGCTGACCCCATTATGCTATACTTTTTGTTAGAAATCAAATTATTTGAATCCTAACGGTAAGATATCTAAGCAAAAACAGGAGCAAAAAAAGAGAAGGAACCCATAAACATATCTTTTCGTATATGGTATCATACGCAACTTATAGGTTAGATAATCAAGGAAGGGTGGAGATAAACACACCGCATCTCGAGACATATTGACGTTTTATTCCAGCCCTTTTTATCAAAAGGGAATCCGACAACCTAAGCTAAAGGGAGTCCAATGTTGAAGAGTAAGAAAAGACAGACACGTCAAAAGAAGCGGCCGCTGTGGGAACGAGGCGCATGGGCCCTGCTCCTGTGCCTGCTGATCCCGCATCCTGCCTTATCGCAGGAGCCATCGGCTTTCAGCTTAAGGGAGGCGCGCGACTACGCCCTGCAGTACAACTACGACGCGCAGAAATCGGAGCTGGACCTGCTGGCCGCCCGGAAAAAGATCCGGGAGACCATTGGCATCGGCCTGCCCCAGATCGGCACCTCGCTGGGCTACACCAATAACCTGGAGCTGCCCACTATGCTCATCCCGGACTTCTTCGGGGATCCCACCGAATTCATCGAGATCCAGTTCGGCACACAGCACAACGCCAACCTCGGCCTCCAGGTCCAGCAGCTCGTTTTCAATGGCAGTTATCTCGTAGGGCTGCAGACCTCGCGCATCTTCGAGCAGCTGGCCGCCGAGGGCCTGGAACGAACCCGACTGGATGTGGTGGAGACCGTGTCCCAGACCTACTACCTGATCCTGGTCTCCCAGGAGAGCCAGAAGATCATCCAGGGCAACATCGAGAACCTGGAGAAGACCCTGTACGAGATCCGGGAGTTCTACAAGGAAGGATTCGTAGAGGAGACCGACGCCGACGTCATCCAAATCTCGGTCACGGCCCTCAAAAACAGCCTCCAGAACCTGGAGAAGCAGACGGAGACGGCCTACCAGCTGCTCAAGTTCCAGATGGGGATCGACCTCAGCCAGGAGATCCGGCTCAGCGACGGCCTGGAAGACATCATCTCGGCCCAGGACATCGAAGAGGCCCTGGCAGGCAGCTTCTATTTGGAGAATAATGTTGACTACCGCCTGATCCAGACGCAGGAAGGACTGGCGAGGATGAACCTCAAGAACGAAAAGGCCCAGTACTGGCCCACGGTCGCCGCCTTCTATTCCCTGGCCTGGGCCGCCCAGCGAAACAGCTGGAACTTCTTCGACTTCGAACACAAATGGTACCGCTCCCAGGCCATAGGATTCACTTTAAACCTCCCGCTCTTCAAGAGCGGCTCCCAGAAGGCGCGTGTGCAGCAAGCCTCGATCGCCCTGGACCAGGCCCGGAAGACGGTCCAGCAGGTGTCCCAAGGGCTGCTCTTGGAGGAGGCCCAGGCCAAAAACGCCCTGTCCGCGGCCTTCGAGAACTATGTCAATGTACGCGACAACATGGAGCTTGCCCAGAAGGTCTATGACAAGACCTTGATAAAATACCAGGAAGGGCTGGCCTCCAGCACCGACCTCACCCAGGCCAACGACCGCTTCCTGGGCACACAGTCCAGCTACATCCAGGCGATGGCCGCGCTGCTGAACGCCAAAAACAAACTGGACAGGCTCCACAGTGGCTATGAAGTCACCATTTCAGAAGGATAGAATCATGAAGAAAACCAAGATATTGATCCCGGTATTGATCGTAATGTTGATGGCTACCTGTGCGCCGCCGCGCGACAATCAGGGGCGGTTGGCCCGGCTGGAAGCCCAGCGCGAGGCCCTGACCGCCCAGATCGAACAGCTCAAGGCAGAGATCGCCCAGGAAGGCGGGGAAGCTCCCCAGGAGGCCCTGGCCTATGTGCGAGGTATTGAGGTCCGGCCGACTCTCTTCCGGCATTTCATCCAGGCGCAGGGCACGGTGGAATCCGACAACAACATCCTGATCCCGGCCCAGAGCAACGGTGTCGTCAAGAAGATCCATGTGCGGCAGGGGGATTCCGTGCGCCAGGGCCAGCTGCTGGCGGAACTGGACGGCGCCATACTCGAGAGCGGCATCGCGGAGCTGGAACACGGCCTGGAGCTGGCCACCACCATCTATGAGCGCCAGGACCGGCTGTGGAAGAAGAACATCGGGAGTGAGCTCGATTACCTCACAGCCAAGAACAACAAGGAGGGCCTGGAGAGGAAGCTCGAGACACTCCAGGAACAGTTCAAGCTCACCAAGATCCATGCTCCCATAAACGGCACCGTCGACGATGTGCTGATCAAGGAAGGGGAGATGGCGCCGGCCGGATTCGGGACCATCCGCATCGTGCAGTTGTCCCAGCTCAAACTCAAGGCGTACCTCTCCGAGAACCACATCTCCAACGTCAAAAGAGGAGACACCGTCCATGTCCGGATCCCGGTCGCAGACCGCGAGATGGAGCTGACGATCGACGCCGTGTCTCAAGTGATAGATCCCAATAACCGCACCTTCCAGATCGAGATCCGCATCCCGGCCCGGGAAAAGGGCTTGAAGCCCAACATGCTGGCTGTGATCACCATAAACGATTACTCCAATCCCGAAGCCCTCACCGTTCCCCAGAACGTGGTCCAGGAGTCCGGCTCCGAATCCTTCCTGTTCGTAGCGGAAGAGCGGGACGGAGGCTGGATCGCCCAACGACGCACCGTGGTCTCCGGCGAGAACTACGGCGAACAGCTCGAGATCAATGAGGGGCTGAGTGCCGGGGAGTTCGTCGTGACCTTCGGTTTTCAGAATCTGGCAGACGGCCAGCCCGTCTCCATCAACCGTGAAGAGTAGCCCTTTCTCCACCAAAGGGAAAGTAGGAAAAGAAGGACGCCATGAAGTTTAAAGAGTTCAAACCCACCAACCTGGCTATCTCCAACCGGACCACGATCTACATATTCACCGTGATCCTGATCATCTTCGGCATCATGCAGTACGATGCCACGCCCAAAGAGCGCTTCCCTGAGATCGTCTTCCCCTATTTCATGGTCGGGACCATCCATCCGGGCACAGCGCCTGCGGATGTGGAGAGCCTGATCACCCAGCCCATCGAGAAGCAGCTCAAGGGGGTAAACGGGGTCAAGCAGATCGCCAGCAATTCCATCCAGGACTATTCCTCGATCTTCATCGAGTTCGAGCTGTCGGCGGACGAGATGCAGGCCTATTTGGATGTGCGGCAGGCCGTGGACGACGCCCGCTCAGACCTCCCCTCCGACCTGTTCCAGGAACCTCAGGTCACACGCATCAACCTGTCCGAGATTCCCGTCCTCTTCATCAAC
>JBGUED010000013.1:0-15587 GCA_041821525.1 Candidatus Aminicenantaceae bacterium
TCCAGCCGGCTCCCCCAATGGGCCAGCGCGGCGCCGATGTGGCCGGCTCCGGCAATCACCAGGCGGGGCAGGGGGAAGACCGGCTCGACAAAGAGCAGGCTTGTGGCGGTCTTCCGCGAGGCCGTGTCCGGCTCCAGCGGAAACAGCCCTGGCTGCTTGCTCCTGATGCACTCGAATATCTCGGACCAGGAACGGGCGGATGGATCTTCTGCGGAGGGAATATCGTCAGCGGAAGAGACCCAGCGCCGCTGCACACCGATCCTGTCCGCCTCCCGGGTTATCCAGGATACCAGAGCGCCAGGAATCCGTTTTTCCCTGGATCGCACCAGCGCTTGGAAAGCAGCCAGCTGACTCGCAGGATCGGCATCGATCAGCACACACACACCGCCCCCACAGATCGCTCCCTCGGGAGATGTCAAGTCCGCCTCGAGCGCAAAATCATAAAGCATCGATTCCCGGTGCTGCAGGGCGGACACGGCCCGAGTCTCTGCGTCCTTCTCCAGGATGCCTCCCCCCAGGGTCCCCGTATGGAGGCCCCGAGAGGTGAAAAGCGCGGAAAAACCCGGCGTCTGGGGGGTGGATCCGTAGGTTTCGATGAGGGTGGCGAGAGCCGCCGGTTCCCCTTTTTCGATCAGATCATTCAGCCGGGAGTGGATGTCTTTGAGTTGGGGATGCAGTCGCATGTCAGATCTCAGATTTCGAATTTAGACAGCCGCAGTCCCTCGGGAACTGGGGCCTTCTCTTGGTAGATCCTCCACAGATAGGCGCGGGCCTCACCCAGGGTCTTGAACAAGGGATGGGATTCGTCCGCACTCTGGGTCCCGATGACCCTATCGTCCGTGTCCACCAGCAGCAGCTTTTGGGCCCGGTTCATGATGCCGGCCGTACCCACACTGCAGATGGCCACGATCTGGTTTTTCGCCGACCTCTGGATCAGTTCATCGTAGGTCATGTCCCTCTCTTCCACCTTGATCCCCATCTGTTCGAGAACGGCACAGATACCGAGGATGGTGACGGAAGGCAGGATGAGTGGGCCTTCCGGGATCTTGATTACGGTGCCGTCATCCAGGGCGAACAGGCAGCAGGAGGAGTCCCATTCAGTGACCTTACGAGTTTCCAGGGGAGCGGACGGATGGTCGTCCAGGAACAGGGCCGCGGCCGCCTCCGGCAGGATCGTTCGGGCCTTGTCTACGGCCTTGACGCTCATGAGATAGTTGATCCCAAGCTTGAGGCAGCCGGTCCCGTTGACGCCGACGGCCCGCACCAGGTTGGGGACCACGACCCCGCTGAACGGTTCCCCCAGGTAGCGATCATACCGGCAGGCTACGGCCCGGATGGCAGGATTCCCGGGAAAGGTCACGCCGATGGACTGTTCCTCATCGAACGTGAAAGGGCGCAGATAACCCTGGGCCCCGAGATCGGCCATCTCTCCCAGGAAGGCCGTCATATCCGGGTTCTGAAAAAAGCGCAGAAAGATGCCCTCAAGCTCCTCGATCCCGGGGACCAAACCCTGCTGTGCTCTGCTCATGTTGAAGGCGATTCCACGCCGGAAGCGCTCCAGGTTTTTGTCCAGATTGAGGAAGATGACCTCCAGCTTCCCCCGCTCGCTGCGTTTACAGAAGAAGCGGATTCCCTCGAATGCCAGAAAAAGGCCATAGTGGATGGATCTCGAGACGGGAGACACCTTGGCGTCTGCGTCCAGGATTTCAAAAGACTTGTCTTTTAAAACATAACGGAGCTGCTTGGCGGCCCATTTGGTGCCCTCGAATCCAGCCATGGTGACTATCCTCCAGATAGATATGATTGGATTATGACAAAGGACCAAGATACCACATTTCCTCCGGTTTTTTAAGAGGCCGAACCCTGGGGGACGTCCCACTAAGGGACACCCTACGACATGGGGAACGACATATGGACGTTTTCCATGGAGGCTCCCTGACCAACCAGCTCTCTTCTAGGGTGTCCCCTAGGGGGACGTCCCCCAGTTGATTATTCGTATTTCAAGGCGCGGGCGGGGTTGGTGACAGCCGCCCGCAGGGCCTGGAAGCTCACGGACGCCAGGGCCACCAGCAGCGCCAGGGCCATGGCCGCGACAAAGATCATCCAACTGAGACCCGTCCGGTAGGCATAGTTCTCCAGCCAGCTCTTCATGCCGAAATAGGCCAGGGGCCAGGCCAGGACATTCGCCAGGAGGACCAGCAGGAAAAACTCCCGGCAGAGGAGGTAGGTGACCTGCGATACCGAAGCACCCAGCACCTTGCGGATCCCGATCTCCTTGGTACGCTGCTCGGCCGTAAAGGATGCCAGGCCGAAAAGCCCCAGGCAGGCGATAAGGACTGCCAGGATCGTGAAATAGTTGAGCAAGGTCCCGATCCTGGATTCGGCCCGGTACATGCGGTCGAAGTCTTCATCCATAAAACGGTAATCAAAAGGATAATCCGGGATCACGTGCTCCCAGGTATTCTCCACCGCCTGCAGGGAAGCCGTGATGTCCCCGGGCGCCAAGCGGACAAGCATATACTGCAGCCGATCGGGAACGACCACAATGGCCAGGGGTTCGATCACTTCGCGGACCGACTGGAAATGAAAGTTTTTCATGACACCTACGATCTGTCCGTCGACCCCCACAAAGCTGAACCGCTCTCCCACCACCGACTCCTTGCCCATCAGTTCGGCCACTTCTTCGTTGACGATGAAGGACTTGGACAGATCGGACTGATGTTCCCTGGAAAAGGCCCGACCCTCCTTCATCTCGATCTTGAGCGTCTCGATGTAATCGAAATCCACCGAACTAAATCCGATCAGGACCGCTTGTTCCGGGTCTTTGCCCTCCCAGCTGGAGCCCCCGGAGTTGCTGCCGATGTTGGAAGGGATATGGGAGGATCCGGTCACGCCCAGGACGTGCTGGTCCCGGACCAGCTCCTCCTTAAGTGCCTGATAGGACTGCTTGATGTCAGCCCGGAGGGGGATGTAGATCAGGTGCTCCTTGTCCCAGCCCAGCTTACGGGCCTGCATGTAGGAAAGCTGCTTGAAGACCACGGTAGTGCCGATGATGAGCAGGAGGGATAAAGTGAACTGGAACACGACCAGGACCCGGCGAAAATTGGTCGCGCCTGCCCCCGATTTGATAGATCCCCGCAGCACCTTGACCGGCTGGAAGGAGGAGAGGAAGAGAGCCGGATAGCTCCCGGCCACGATCCCGGTGAAGAGCGTGATGCCGATCAATCCGATCAGGATCGCCCCGATCCCGGATACATTCCAGGAGAGCTCCTTATCCGCCAGCGAGCTGAAGGCCGGGAGCAGCAGGGTCACGATGGCCGCCGCGAGCACCAGCGCGATGGTCGCAAAGATCACGGACTCGCTGTAAAACTGGCGTATGAGGTGGCTCCTGAGAGCCCCCACCACTTTGCGCAGCCCCACTTCCTTGGCCCGGTTGGCAGAGCGGGCAGTGGCCAAGTTCATGAAGTTGATGCACGCGATGATCAATACGAAGAAGGCGATGATGGAGAAGATGTAGACGTAGCCGGCGGCGCCCATTGTTTTCTCGAAACCGAAATGCTGGTGCAGATGGATACGCGTGTAGGGCATGAGCTCCAGGTCTGTAGCGCTCTGGGGCTCGCGGGTGCGGATGAAGCCGAAGATCTTCTCGTTGACCTCCGCCAGGGTCACACCTTCCTCCAACTGCACAAAGGTGAAGATGGAGTTGGAGCCGAAGCTCTGGTCGGTCCGTCCCGCCTTTTCGAGGAACGCATAGGGAGCCAACATGTCGAACTGGAGGTGAGAATTGTGGGGGACTTTCTGCAGGACTCCGGTCACCGTGAATTCGATCGTGTTGTTGACAGTGATCACCTTTCCCATGGGATCTTCATCGGAGAAATATTTCTGTGCGATCTCTTCCGAGATGACAAGGGAATGGGGGGCATCCAGCGCCGTATCTTTGTCGCCTTTGAGGAGGGGGAATGTGAACATCTGCAAAAAGGAGGGATCCACTGCCCGGATGTTGCTCTCGAAAAAGGCCTTGTCCTGGTAGCGCAGGAGCTGCCCGCCGGCCCAGACCACACGGGCTGCATCCTTGATCCCGGCGGTCTCGTCCTTGATCGCCGGCCCCAGGGGATAGGGAGTCACCGTCACATGGTAGATCCGGCCCGAGTAGTGCTGGTTCTCCTCCACACGATACAGGGACGGCGCATTCTCATGGAACCTGTCGTAGCTCAGCTCGTCCAGAACCCAGATGCTGATCAGCAGGCAGCAGGCCATGCCGATGGCCAGCCCGGCGATGTTGATGAAGGCATAACCCTTGTGTTTGAAGATATTGCGCAGGGTGACAACGATATAGTTTTTGATCATGACTGCTCCCGTAACATCCTAACCATCCATCAGGTAATACGTATACTCATTCATATCGTTACACTATTTTATGGTCGACAATATAAATGACGTCGGATACGGGGCAAGAGTTGGCAAAGCCGAAAAAATATCTTAAGCTTGGACACGGAAAGGATTAAGCACAATGAGGTCTATTCTATCGACAGGCATGATACTGATCCTGGGGATCCTTGTTTCCGAGTCCCGGATGCAGGCCCAGGACCTTGATCTCCACCTGGGGGAGCCCCTCGAGATCGGCCAGGAGGACCTGCTGTTCGGCTCGGTGACGGCGGTTTGCGAAGACGAAGCCGGGAACTTCTACGTCGTGGACCAGCTAGAACACAAGGTGTACACATTCTCCCGCGATGGCAAACTGCTGTACTCTTTCGGGCAGCAGGGGCAGGGGCCCGGGGATTTTCTACGGCCCAACCGGATAAGCCTCACCTCCCAGGGGCACTTGGCGGTGGCGGACGAGATGTACACGATCTCCTTCCTCAAACGCGATGGGACTTTCCTCAAGCGGGTGAAGCTCGACACAGGGCTGGCCCCCGGCTACATGGGCGAGGATCGCTTCTATGCCTGGCGCTGGGTACCGGAAGGGCAGCAGCAGATCATGCTGGACGCAGAGAGCCGCATACTCAAGACCTTCCACACTGTATCCCGCGACCGCTTCTCGGTCTCGGCTCCGGACCAGAGCGGACGGGAGGTCATGTTCAATTACGCACGCCCCGCCTTTTCACCCGGGCTCATGTATGCCCAGAGCGGCGGATTAACGGCGGTGGCCATCAGCGACACCTACCGCATCCAGCTGCTCGACCAAAAGGGAGAGGCCCGCACGGTCATCGAGCGACAGGTGGAACCCCAAGTCCTCAGCCGCGCGGAGCAGCGCCATTTCGAGGACGAATTCCAGGAATTCGGCAAGATGCGCGGCTGGCCCGAGAGCGTTGTCCGCGATATCATCGGTAAGCTGCCCCGGACCAAGGTCTTGTTCGATCGCATCCTGCTCTCCCCTGCACATGTCTTGGTATGCCGAGTCCCATCCGACATCACCGCAGACGCCGCCTTTCCTGTAGATATCTTCACCACCGGGGGGAAATACCTGGGCCCCGGATCGCTCCCGAAAAAGCCGCTTTTTGTCTCACAATCCCGCATGTACTTCGAGCGCAGCGATGCCGACGGGAATGTCTGGCTGGTCGTACGCGGCTATTCTTTCGGGGCGATCTCATGAAAAAATTCTCCCAGACATTGACGGTCCGATCCTATGAACTGGATGCACAGGGCCACGTCAACTATGCCGTGTATCTCAGCTACCTGGAATATGCCCGAGTGGCCACCATGCAGCAGCTCGGCATCCCCTTCCAGGACTATTTCCAAAAGGGAACCGGCATCGTGATCGCTGAAGTGCACATCAAGTACCTGCGCCCCGCAACCCTGGGGGATGAGCTGGAGATCACCCTGGAGGGCATGAAAGCCGGCAAGACCAGCCTGACCTTCAAGCAGGACATCTTCAATTCAAAAACAGGAAAGAAACTATTGGAGGGGGAGCTCGTCGCTGTGTTCTTGAACAGGGAGGGCAAGCCGATCCCCATGGACGAGGACTTCCGGAAGGCCTTCCTCTAGCTGGATCGACCTCATTAAGAATAGGAGGAGCCGACGTGGACAGCTCAGCCGAACCTGAATCGGAACCGAGAGGCCGTGGTTTATTTACAGGACACAAAGCGAACGATATTTCTTGATGACTCGATGACTTCTTTCAGCAGTTGAAGGGTTTGCTCGATGTCCTGCTCGATGGTCTTGTATCCCAGGGAAAATCGCAGGGCGCAGTGGGCCAACTCCTGGCTGAGTCCCATGGTCAGAAGGGCATGGGAAGGCTCGGATGAGCCCGCATGACAAGCTGACCCTGACGAAAAACAGACCCCCCGCTTATCCATCTCCAGCACGAGCGACTCACCCCTCAATCCCGGCAGCGACACGTTCAGCGTGTTGGGCAGCCTGCTGTTCCTGTGGCCGTTCAGCCGGTAATCCGGGGCGATATTCTTAATACCAGCTTCCAGGCGATCGCGGAGCTCATGGACCCAGCCCATGCGGCCCAGGAACTGCGGCACGAGCTCCATGGCTTTGCCGAAGCCGCCGATCCCCAGCACATTTTCCGTACCGGAGCGGAGCCCTCCCTCCTGGCCCCCTCCCTGGATCAGTCCCTCCAATCGGACTTCTTTGCGAACAAAGAGGGCTCCCACGCCTTTGGGGCCATACAGCTTGTGAGCCGAGACGCTGAGCAGGTCCACGCCCAGGGCTTCCACATCCACCGGGACCTTGCTCACGGCCTGCACCGCATCGGTATGGAAGAGAACCCCACGTTCCTTCACGATCTTCGCCATCTCGCCCACAGGCTGCAGGCTCCCGGTCTCGTTGTTGGCCAGCATTAGGGACACCAGGCAGGTGCGATCCGTCAGGGCTTCCCGCAGGTCTTCAGGATGGACACAACCGGCTTCATCCACGTCGAGGTAGGTCACTGCAAAGCCCTGGGTTTCCAGCCATCGACAGGTGTTCAGCACGGCCGGGTGTTCGATCATGGAGGTTATGATGTGATCCCTTGTCCCCTTGTTCGCCAGGGCGATGCCCTTAAGGGCCAGGTTGTTGGATTCGGAACCGCCGCCGGTGAACACGATTCGCCGGGCCGTGCAGTTGAGCTGTTGGGCCACCCTGCGGCGGGCCTCCTCCAGGATCTCCCGGGACCGCTTCCCCTCCCGATGGATGCTGGAGGGATTGCCGTGAACGTCCAGCAGTTCCTGCATGAAGCTTCGGACCTGGGGAGCAAGAGGGGTCGTCGCATTGTGGTCCAGGTAAATCTCCCTGCGGGGTGCCCGCTTGGGCTTGGCCGGAATTTCCTTGGCTGTCATTTCTCCCGAGTCCATGACGAGGCATGTGCCTTTGTTCTCTAGTTTAGCGACCTGGCACAACAGCGCCTTGTAAACGGGGAAGCCCGATATAGGATCGGTGTTGTCCAGATCCGTAAGCTCATTGATGTTGCAGCCCTGCCAGGCTTCGGGTCCCACCGGCCCCCCGCCCGCATGATTCGCGTCAATGGCGCCCGGGACAATATCCTCGGTGACGATAGCCCGCATGACAACCGAGCCCCGCGGGCTGGTGATCGTCACCCTGTCTCCGTTCGTGATCCCGCGTTCCTCAGCGTCCCGGGTATTGATCCAGACAGAGGGCTCGGGCCGCTCTTCCCGGAAACTTCTGAGGCCGCGGTGCTGGCTGTGGAAGCTGGTCCTGACCCGCCCGCCGGAATTGAAAACCAGCGGGTACTGCTTGGACAGATCGGGCCGGGACACCGGGCTCTCCGTTGGTTCGCTGTATTTGGGGAGGGGCTCATACCCATACTCCTCCAGGATGGACGACGCAATCTCGAATTTCCCGGTGGGCGTATCGAACCCGGGTTTCCCGTCGGGTCGGAGCAGCCCCTTCTCCCACTTCCTGTACTGCATCATCTCCGTGTCCAATGACACCGTCCCCCCCGCCGCCCGCACCTCCTCGAGTGTGAAGCCCGATCCCTTGAGGACATGGCGCAACAGCTCGTCTTCGGATTGCGGATACAGATGCCCGTAGCCCAGCCTCTCCGCCAGTTCTGCGATGATGAAAAAATCGCTGCGGGCTTCCCCCAAAGGCTCGATCACTCTGTCCCGGATGCGGAATGTGGATCCATAGGTCATGTAGGATACGTTCTCATAGTATGTTGTAGCAGGGAGAACGATGTCCGCATAGGCCGCATCGGCAGTGAGCTGCCGGTCGATGACCACCAGAAAATCCAGGGCATTCAGGGTTTTCTTCCAGATAGAAGGAGTGGGCCAGGACGTGATAAGGGAGCTTCCCAAAATGATCAGGGAGCGGATCTTGTACGGATTCTCCCTCAATACAGACTCGGGCAGGGCGATGGCATGGGCCTCGTCTCGGTATTTGATGTAGACAGGGAATTTATCCCGACCCAGCCTGGGACCTACATCAGGGTTGGCGATCAGGCCATCCCGGTTGATGGGAAACTGATTGGCATCCACGGTAAAGCAGAGCCCCCCGGGGACATCCAGCTGTCCGGCCAGCGCCCAGAGGACCAGGGTGGCCCTGATGTTCTGCACCCCGCTGTTGCTGTATTCCAGGCCGGTGTACATGAGCTGGGAAACGCCCCTGGCCGCGGCCATCTTCCGAGCCAGGGCCATGATCCTCTCGGCGGGAATCCCGGTGATGTGTTCGACGACCTCGGGTCTATAATGCTGCACATACGCGACCAGGTCTTCGAATCCAGTGGTCCAATCCTGGACGAATCCCTCGTCGTACAGCTCTTCCTCTATCAGAACATGGATCATACCCAGAGCCAGGGCTCCGTCCGTGCCCGGGCGTATGGGCAGCCACTGTCCCTCGGCCAGCTTGGCCGTGGCCGTCCTCCGGGGGTCGATGACCACCACCTCCGCTCCACGCTGCCGCGCCTCCAGGATCCGGTTCATGTCGATGGGCGGGAGATCTGTGGCCGGATTGGTCCCCCAAACCACGATGAGCTCGGAGTTCTCGATGTCCGAGAACATGTTCCTGAACATCCTCCCCATGGTGACATGGGGCGCGATCATACCGTAGGCTACATAACACAAGGCACCGACACCCATACTGTTGGGAGATCCGAAGGGGAACAGCACACTGCTGGCGGATGAGATGGCAACACCCTTGGGCTGGTACACGTCACACATGGACAGCTCGAAGCTCCCGACGCCGGTATAGATGGCCGCGGCCTCGGCGCCAGACTCCTTTTTGATGGAATTCAATCGAGCGGCGATGGTCTCGTACGCCTCGTCCCAGGAGATGCGCTCGAACGCGTTGGTTCCCTTGTCTCCTTTCCGCTTCAAGGGATGCAGCAGCCGATCCGGAGAGTAGATGATCTCGGGGGAACGCTCCCCGAGCTTGCAGAGGATCCCCATGGGAGTGCCGGCTTCGGGGCTCACCTGGACAAGCCTGCCCTGCTCATCCAGGGCAGCCGTGATCCAGCAGCCGGCGCTGCAGATGCCGCAGATCGCCCGTTTTTCCGTGAGTCTATCCTTGCTTGTCACTCTGACTCCGAGGTCTCGAGGCCGCTAAGACTCAGCAAGCCAAAAAAGTGTCATGCTAAAATAATCTCGGGAGTCGAACCACTGCCGGCAGATCTGCAGCCCGGCCTGATCGGCCAATTCCTGGATCGCATCCAGGGAAAATTTGGTGGAATTTTCCGTGTGAATCCTCTCATCCTTATGGAACCGATAGGCACGATCCAGGCCGGCGATGTACACCT
Organism: Candidatus Aminicenantaceae bacterium; assembly: GCA_041821525.1. Lineage (GTDB taxonomy): Bacteria > Acidobacteriota > Aminicenantia > Aminicenantales > Aminicenantaceae > JAUXEH01. The sequence goes on from JBGUED010000013.1 coordinate 9,680, forward strand.
CCTGCTCACACGTGCTGATCAAGTACATCTCGATCCGGCTGTGTTCCTCGTTGTACACGGCCGAATGTTCGAATCGACTGAGATCGAATTTCCCGCCCAATTCCCGGTTGATCCGAGACAGAAGGTTCCGGTTGAATTCCGCAGTGATACCCTGGGAGTCGTTGTAGGCCTCCTCCAGCGTCCTCTTGTCTTTCTGCAAGTCGAAGCCGATGAGGAATTGATCCTGGGCAGAGAGAACGGTGACGATCTTTTTTAGGAATCGGGAGGCTTCTATAGGCGTAAAATTCCCGATGCTGGAACCCAGCCAGAGGATGAGCTTAGCCTGCTCAGGGCGCGTGCTCAGCTGGAGGAGCCCTTCGGTGTATTCGGCGGCCACAGGAACGACTTCCAGGCTGTCGAACCTCTCCTGCAAAGAATTCGAGCTCTCCTCCAGCATCTGTTTGGATATGTCGATCGGGCTGTAGGCGACGTGAGCCTGGTGCTTCAGAAGTTCCGAGATGATCACCTGTGTCTTGAAGCAACTGCCGCTTCCCAGTTCCACCAGCAGGACATTTTCGGGGAGACGGGAGCAGATATCTCCTGAATTCGCCTGCAGGATCTCTGTTTCCGCTCTGGTTAGATAATATTCCGGCAGGCGGCAGATCCGTTCAAAGATCTGAGAGCCTGGGTAGTCATAAAAATACACGCAGGGGAGATGTTTCTGTGCCGCGCTCAATCCCCTGTCCACATCCCTGGCAAAAGCATCGAGGGATGTCCCCGTATCGGTCGTGACTTGGACCGAAGGGCCTGAATTAGAGGATCGATTCAATCCCAACCTCCTGAATGCTCAGCTCACTGGGCTCTCCATGGTGACCTTCATAGGCCGCGCTTAAACAGAAGTGCAGGTCAGAGGGGGCATTGATGTTCACGAAGCGTTTCGTGTCAGAAAACACCTCGATCCTGGCGTCCATCCGCTCCAGCGCGTGCTGCAGCATGTAATCTCCCTCCTGGATCTGCTGCCTTAATATCTCTGCCACAGACCTGTCATAGTATCCGATCAGAGGTTCTTTGAGGCCGTCGACCGTCCCCGCAATGACTGCCAGGCAGTCATCCGCACTATCCAACAGTCGTTCATAGACAACCGCGTCAACATAAGGGGTGTCACAGGGGATGACGAGGGTGTGCCGGCTTTGAGAGGCTTTAAGGGCCGAATAGAGGCCGGCTATAGGCCCGATACCATGATACTCGTCTGCCACGATGCGGTATCCCCAATTTCCAAGAGCGGGATTATGGGTGCTGATCAAGATCGAGTCACAGAATTGGCCGAGTACAGCCAGGGAGTGCTCGATGAGCCTTTTCCCTCCGATTCTAACCAGGGCCTTATCCTGCCCCATCCGGGAACACTGCCCGCCTGCCAGCACAATACCGGTTATCTCCATGACAACATTCTCATCTGATATAATGTCGATCCCAACCCAGAACGGTTTGACCCGAGGATTGGTATTGTACCAGCACTGGAGGCAGAATCCTAGGCCTCAGATACACGCATGTATTCCGGAGAGATCTTACTCGTAACGCAAGGAATCGCCGGGATTGGCGAGGGCGGCCCGGACCGACTGGAAGCTGACCGTCAGCAGGGCGATTGCCAGCGCCAGGAGGGCTGACAAGCCGAACACCCACCAGGGAAGCGGGATCCGGTAGGCAAACCCCTGCAGCCACTGGCGCATGGCATAGTAGGCGACCGGCCAGGCGATGAGGTTGGCCGCGATCACCCATTTGGTAAAATCCTTGGACAGCAGGTACACGATATGGGTGACAGTGGCGCCCAGGACCTTGCGGATCCCGATCTCCTTGGTGCGCTGCTCGGCCAGATAAGAAGCCAGCCCGAAGAGCCCCAGGCAGGAGATGGAGACGGCCAGAAGGGTGAAGATCCGAAAGATGGTCCCCGTGCGCTGCTCCGCTCGGTAGAGCAGGTCCAGGGTTTCGTCCATAAAGCGGTAGCGGAAGTCGAATCCCGGGGCGAACGTGTTCCAGATCCCCTCAATGTGGGCGAGGCTCTGAAGCATGTCTTCGCCTTTAAGGCGCACAAAGAGGACCTGGCTGTTCGGGGGAGAAAAGATCAGGATCAGGGGATCGATCTCCTGGCGCAGGGAGCGGAAATGGTAGTCCTTGACCAATCCCACGATGGTGGATTCTCGTTCATCCAGGGTCAACCTCCGGCCCACCGGATCCTCCATGCCCATGGCGCGGGCTGCGGCCTCGTTCACGGCCACGGCAGCATCCTGATCCGTGGAGAATTCTTTGGAAAAATCCCGGCCGGCTAACAGCTCGATCCCCAGGGTTTTAAGGAAGTCGACATCCACGAAGCTGGCCCGCATCAGGATCTCCTCATCCGGGTCCTGCCCCTCCCATCGCCAGAGGCTGTTGGAGAAGCTGTACCCGTAGGTGGGAACATTGGCGCTGGCTGTGACAGCCACAATGTTGGGATGGCTCTGCAGTTCCTGTTTCACGGCATCGAACTGTTCCCGCATCTGCCCCCGCATGCCCATATAAATCAGGTGCTCCTGGTCATAGCCGAGTTTTTTATTGCGCATGTAATCCAGCTGGCGGTACACCACCAGGGTGCAGATGATGAGGAGAATGGTAAGCGAGAACTGGAAAACCACCAGAAACTTGCGAAAGGCCGAGGATCTCGCCCCGGACTGCAGGCTTCCCTTGAGCACACGTACCGGCTGAAATCCGGACAGGAACAGGGCCGGATACGTGCCGGAGATGAACCCGGTTATGAGGGCAATCCCCAGGAGCCCCAACCAGAGCCAGCCGCTGGAGGAGATGCCCAGGGTCAGCTCCTTAGCCGCCAGGGTGTTGAAGGCGCCCAGCAGCAGCAGCACCAATCCCAGAGCCAGGAAGAACGCCACAGAGGCCAACAGCATGGACTCGCCGAAGAACTGCCGGATGAGATCGGAGCGGTAGGCACCAGCTACCTTGCGCATGCCGACCTCGCGCGCACGGTTGGAGGAGCGGGCCGTGGTCAGGTTCATGAAATTGATGCAGGCGATGAGCAGGATGAAGAAGGCCACCAGGGAGAAGATGGTCACATAGGTGATGTCCCCGGAGGCGAAGTCGAAATCGTAATGGGAGTGCAGGTGGATCCGAGTGAGAGGCTGCAGATTGAGGGCCGCATCTTTCTCGATGGTGGGTTTGTCATCCAGGTAGCGTGCGATCTTGATGATGACGTCGCTGGCCGCCAGGCCTCTCTGCAGCTGTACATAGGTAGTGAACTGGCTGTTTCCCCAGCGGTCCACAGTGTAGTTGAGTTCCCGGCCGAATATGAAGGGAACCAGGAAATCGAACCGGATATGGGAATTTCGCGGCAATTCCTTCAGGATGCCTGTAACCTTGAAATCAAACTGGCCGTCTGCGTTGAGGACCTTCCCCATAGGGTCTTGCTCGCCGAAATACTTCCAGGCCATCTCTTCCGTGAGTACCACGGAAAAGGGATCGATCAGGGCCGTGGCCGGGTCGCCTTGCAGCAGCGGGAACGTGAAAACCTCAAAGATCGATTCGTCTGCCATGCCCAGGGTCTCGTCGAACATCTTGTCTTCATAGGTCAGGCGCATGCTGCGGCGGGTGAAACGGGCCATGTTGTCGATCTCGGGGAAATCATCCCTTAAGGCCGGCCCCAGCGGGCCCTGAGTGATGGCCCAGGTGGTGCTGTGATCCGCGAAGTTGATGTCCTGAATGACCCGATGGATGTCTCCGGCGTTCTCATGAAAATGGTCGAAGCTCAGCTCGTCCTGGACCCAGAGCAGGATCAGGATGCAGCAGGCCATGCCGATGGCCAGTCCCGTGATGTTGATGAAGGAATAGCCCTTGTGGCGCACGATGTTTCTTAATGCGACTTTAAGATAATTTCTGATCATTTGCAGACTCCAGTACACAAAATTCTTGAGCAGTGAGGGGAGCGATCTGAGGGCCTGGCGTCGATACCAGCGCCGGGCCGCACACCGACCTCGCTCCTGTCTCAGCCAGTGACATTCTTCTTCCAGGTCGCCCAGGATGGGAACATCGTTGTAGTAAGTCAGGACCCGGCCCAGGATCTTCCCTTTGTTTTTGGTCTTGCACGGGATTGAACTAATCCGTCATATTCAGCTAGGCCTGGCTCGAAGGGAGGTGAGCCGGCTGCTGCACATTACGCCACAGATGGTCCCGGATCTGTTTGTGGGACAGCAGGGCCTGGAGCCCCGCATCCGTCACCTGGAAGAGGCGCTTGCTGCGTCCACCGCGCTCCCGGGTAGGATCTGAGAGACGCGATTCCACACATCCCCGCTCCTCCAGGCGATAGAGGGGATCATATACGGCTCCGATGGACCAGTCCCGGCCCGTGGCCTCAGAGACCTCCCTACGGATGGTCATGCCGTAGGCGTTGTCCCCCAGGCTGAGGATGGCCAGGAGCAGAACCTCGTCATGGCTGGACAGAAGCTTCATGCCTCCTCCCCTGCATTTGTCTTGATTTTCAGAACATATTCATACATTAATACGCTTTAAAGCCAAAAAAGGTTGGCGACTATTTCCACACCCGGATGCTGAATTACCGGAGTTGGGCTCACAGAGTAGAGGAGACAGCAGGGATATTGTCCATCATCCAGAAAAGGAGAACCTGGCGTTAAAAGGCTCAGCTTGGCTTCGGCCCTATATTCCTTTGGACTTGACCTGGGTCAGGTTGTCCCGGAAAAGGTGACGATCCCGGCTATTCCTGATCCAGGACATTGACGTGCATGGCGACCATGCTGATGACTTGATCGCGTACGCTGTCCAGGGTGGTGCCGTCTTTTTTGGGCATGCGCAGCGCCAGGTTGGGGGGCATGACGACCAGAAACTCCGATTCCAGCTCGATCACCCGCCCCAGGTCCCTCAGGGGGGCATCCTTGATCGTCCCGGGTTTGGGACGCTCGGGCTCTTCGATGTACTGTATGATCTCCCGGAGCTGCTCCTGGTCCGCAAAGTCAAACGTTTCGTTTTGGGCCATGTGCTTACTCCTTATCCAGGTGGGTTGAGGTATAGTGTACATTCCCCGCAGCGATCTGAAAAGGCCCATGTTGAAACCTGTGTTGAAACCCGACTTCTGTTCCCGGGCTACCCTGGTGTAGAATAGGACCGTGGAAAAAGAGCGCTTCATCGCCCATCTCGACATGGACGCCTTCTATGCGGCCGTGGAACAGCGCGACAATCCTGACTACCGAGAGAAGCCGGTGGTGGTCGGGGCCGATCCCAAGGGCGGATCAGGCCGGGGGGTTGTTGCAGCCTGTTCGTATGAAGCGCGGGAGTACGGCATCCATTCTGCCATGCCTATCTCCACCGCCTACAAAAAGTGCCCCCAAGCCGTGTTTGTCAGGGGAGACATGCAGAAATATGTGCGCATTTCCCGACAGATCTTCACCATCCTGGAGCGCTTCACTCCCGACGTAGAACCCATCAGCATCGATGAGGGCTTCCTGGATATCACAGGGAGTTACCACTTGTTCGGTACCCCGGAAGACACCTGCCGGAAGATCAAGGCCATGGTCCGGGAAGAGACAGGACTCACCGCCTCGATCGGGATGGCCCCCAACAAGATGACAGCCAAGATCGCCTCGGACCTGGAAAAGCCGGATGGGTTGGTGATCGTGAGCCGTGAGGGACTGCTGGGATTCCTGCACCCTCTCCCCGTGCAAAAACTCTGGGGCGTGGGGAAGCGCATGCTCGAGGCGCTGCAGAAACTCAACATCCACACCATTGGAGACCTCGCCCGATGGAGCCAGGAAGACATGGCGGAGCGGCTGGGCAGAGCTGGGACCCATGTCTGGAAGCTGGCCAACGGCATCGACCCGCGCGATGTCCGGGGAGAAGACGGAGTCAAGTCCATCGGCCACGAGCACACGTTTGCGGA
>JBGUED010000014.1:0-15139 GCA_041821525.1 Candidatus Aminicenantaceae bacterium
GCTCGAATCGTTGATCGTTTCCGGTCTTTTTTTCAGTAAAAAAGGCTAAGGTGCCATCAAAATGTCTGATCCCACCTTTGATCTCTCTGCCGGGAGAGCATTCATACATGAGCTTCTGGGAATAATCCGAAAGATAGATGCGGGCGATCCCTCGCGGAGTCTGGCAGAACACGGCTCCATCACACTCGAGATAACTCCTGAAAAAGACATCCGGCCCCCGGATTTTATGGACATTTGACCCATCGAAGACCTTGAGGCCGGAGTACTGGTGGTTTTCGATCAACTTATGGTCCTGCGTCAGGAAAAGATCTCTACGGCCTGCGTTGAGGTTCAGGTCCGCAATGAGCACGGCACTGATCAGTGCTATAACGCAGAGAGGGACCAATAGGACAAAATATCTCAGGTTATAAACCAGAACAGGCCTGACGTCCCACTTTTTGAATGCCCAGACAAATGAAACAACCAAGGGAAGCAGCAAAATGAGCGCCACCCAGGGAAGGAGCCTGAGGAGGAAGTCATCCAGTTCCCCAGTGAAGAAGGTGTAAACCTCCAGCTCATAAAGGAAGTAGTCTTTGAGGTCGAGGACAACCCGGACTACCAGGAACAGCAAGCCCAGGAAGGCCATCAGCCCGAACAGGGAGATAAAGAACAGCACCAGGAAATTTTCCGAACTCAGAGAAAAAGAGAGGGCGATGATGAACAGGGAAAAATAGATGAGCGCAAAGGAGATGAACGAAATGGCCGCCATGTTCTCTCCCCAGGACAGGAAGGCAAACAGGTAGAGCGCAAAAAGGATCAATGCTCCGGTGACCCGGGGCAGGATCTTGATGAACAGGAGCCGGGATCTGGAGTACGGGAGCGACAGCAGATAGATCTCACTCCTCTGAAACCGCTCCGGCATCAGGAAGGAAGCACCCATGAAAAAGGCCCAGAAAAACAGGCCGAATTGACACATAGGAAAAAACAGCTCGGCATAGGACAGATCAGAGATGATACGAAAAAGTATTAGAAGTGAGGGAAATATACTCGCAACAGCGATAAAGAACAGGCCCGGTTTGATGAGGTCACGCCATTCTTTTCTGAACATACTGGCCTCCGATATAGGCTTTGATGATCTCGTTGAGATCGACATCGATGTATTCCAGAGGAAACCGCTCCCTCAACTCCGGGCTGAAGGGATAGACATAATACTCCCGTGTTCCGGCCGCCGCCTTGCTGTAGATGTGGGGGACCTCTCCCGGGATCTCGGCATTCGAGATCACCTTTTTCAGCTTCGCGGCCAGGACCTCGCTCTTCTCGTCCACGATGAAGCGGCCGTCGGCCATGACCAGCACCCGCTCCGGTATCTTCTCGATCTCGGAGAAGGTGTGGTTGACCATGAAGACCGTGGTCCCGCAGCGGTCCATGAGGTCGATCACGGCTTCGAGGAACTTGTCCCGCAAAAAAGGATCGATGACATGGATGATCTCGTCGATCAGCAGGACCCGAGGCTGCTGGGACCACACCAGAGAAAGATTGAACAAGGTCCGCTCGCCGGCTGAGAGGTGTTTGATCTTCTGGGCCGGATCGAACCGGAGCTCTTCGATCAAGGTGGCATCGAAATTCTCGATCCCGAAGACACGGGTGTGAAAATCGATCCCCTGCTTGACCGAATAATTCTCGAACAGGCTGAGCCGGTCAGAGATGAAACCGATCTGCTTGGGCCCGATACCATCAGCGTATCTCACCTCGCCTCTATCAGGAAGGATGACCCCAGCCAAGCATTTGAGGAACGTGCTCTTGCCCGCCCCGTTGGCCCCGGCGATCAGGACACATTCTCCCTTGGAGAAGCCGGCGTCGATCCCATCCAGTATGGTCTTCTTCCCGATCTTCACCTTCAAGCCGCTGACATTCAGAATATTTTCATTCATCGTTCAAGTCCCTTTTTACGAGATCCAGGATGTCCCGGGAGGAGGCTCCCAGGGAAATTGCCCGTTCGAGGAAGCCCTTCCATTCGTCCTCTACCATGACCTTCCTCAGCCCGTCCAGGTGCCCGGCCTTGTAGTTCACCCAGTTGCCGCTGCCCCTCCGACTCTCCACGAATCCTTCGGCCTCCAAAGTGTAGTAGGCCTTTGCGACAGTGTTGGGATTGAGCTTAAGGCTTTTGGCCAGTTCTCGGATGGGAGGGAGTTGATCACCCTGTTTGAGCCGATCCGAGAGTATCTCCAGTTTTACCAGATAGATGAGCTGCCGGTAGATGGGCAGCGGCGATCCGAAGTCAATGCTGAATCGAAACATAGGCCTCTCTCGTGATAATTGTATTGTGCATCTAATACAATAAGATGAATCCCACATTCCGGCAATCGCCTTTGGGGGTGAAAAGAGGGGTGATATCCGCGTGCCTAAATGAGAGGTAAAGTCGGGTCAGCCGCAGGCACCGGACAGCTGGTCCCAGGCCTCGAAGACCGCCAGCACATTGTCGGGATTCGCCTCCAGCCCGAACTCGCACTGGGCGATGACACCGCCGTCCGCATACAGGTTGTCCCGGACCGAGCGGACAGCCTGGGCGATATCCTGGCGGCTGCCGTGCACGAGCAGGTGCTGGCGGTCGATCTCTCCCCAGAACGTGATCCGGCCCCGGAAACGGCGGCCCAGGTCCTCCACACCCATGCAGAAAATCTGCGCGTTCAGGGCCTCGACACCCACCTCGATGAGATCCTCGATGATGCCGGTGATGTAGCCGTCCGAATGCATGAAGACCTGCTTCCCGTGGCTCCGGGCGATCTCCACGTAATCCCGGTACATGGGTTTGAAGACCTGGCGGAAGATCTCAGGATGGAGCAGGAGTCCGGTCTGGGTGCCCCAGTCGTCCATAAGGGCGATGCCGTCCACATCGGTCCCGGCCCACACCTCGACCTCTTTTAGGTAATGGGTGTGCATGCGTTCCAGCAGATCGAGGAGTCCGGGAGGCTGCTCCATGAGGTCGATCAGCGCCTGCTCCATGGTGCGCAGGAACTGCAGCCTCTCGAACGGGCGGATCACTGAGCCGGAGAGTACGTACTGGTCTGTTGACCGGCAAAATCGGTTGACAGCCTCCGCGTCCAGCTTCAAGACGGATTCCGGCGTCTGAAAGCGATCCAGGTCCTTCCAGATGGATATTAACGGTTGGTGCACGATCCCGATGATTCCCTCACAAGGATTGGTGAAGCGGCACCCCCACTCGTCCACATACTCTCCCTTGGCGTAACGGTCGCCGCTTACTTCGGTGGGGACGGTGTAGAGTGCAGGAGCGGAAACGATGTCATCAGGGAACCGCTTCTGCAGCTGTTCAAGCGCATGGGGATGGTGGATCTCGGCCCAGGGAAGGACCCACGCCTGTCGGGGAATCCTTGGGGGGCTTTGGAATGCCAGGGTCTTTCTCACCAGGTCGCGCGATTCAGCCGCCATCTTCACTCCCTTTTGGAAAAGAGCCGCCCGGGAAATAGACATAATCCCGGAGATCCACGGTCCGTCCCTTTGTCACCCATTCCGTGCCCGCCTCAGAGGGCAGGACGCCCCGTGTATAAGCATCCTGAAACGCCTGGGCCAATCCCTCGACCCAGATCCGGCCGCCCGGCTCTTCCCGGACCAGAGACTGGGGCAGGTCTGCCACCTCTCCTACGGAATCCTGGATGCCGTTCACACACACGGTCTGGGCCCGGGCCGCCTCCGGCCCACAGAGCACTGCCGGCTCCAGAAGATCCTCCGCTGCCTCGTCCGCTCGAGCTGCCAGCGCCACGGCCTCGAACAGTTTCGTAAACTGATGGTCGGATTCGGGCGATCCCAGGTTTATTACAGGTCCGCGGCCGCTCCGACATACGATCTCTCCGCCGGCTTCAGCACATGCGGCCTCGGCCTCCTCGAACTCCAGGTGGAAGAGAGGGCCGGCCGCCTCAGGCACGGCGTGGGAGGCATAGAACAGCAGTTCAGTGCCTGAATGCGTCAGGATGCGGCAGGCCACGGAATCGTAGTTTTCGATGGGGAAGGCACGGCAGGCTTCGGCCGTGACTTCAGCCGGCTCTGCACTGGTATCTGCTCGGTCTCCCAAGAGATAGAGCAGGTTATGCAGGAAATGGGCCATGGCATTGTTGGCGGGGCTGTCCAGGACCCAGCGTCCGCCCCGGTCCCGGATGCTCCCGGCCCAATCGTTCCGCTGAAAGTATGCCCGGTCCCTCGGCCAGAGACACAGCGATTTCATTCGCACCGGGCGGCCCAGATCTCCGGCCCGGATCTTCCGCTTCAGCCCCTGGACAGCCTTGGAATAAGACCACTGATACCCGATGAGGACCCTGCGGCCGGCGGCACTGGCGGCACGGATCAGGCGGTCCGCATCCTGGACCGTGGCAGCCAGAGGTTTGTCGCACAGGACATGGCATCCATGTTCCAAGGCTGCCAGGGACTGCGGCACATGCTCATGGATGGGTGAGGCGATCACAACCAGATCCGGGGCGATACCGGCAGCGAAGAGATCTTTCATGCATGAAAACAGAGGGATCCCGGCCTGCTTGATCTTCAGGCTCAGGAGGGCGTTTTCCGGGAAGGGCTCGACAGCAGCCACGAGGCGGGCCTGGTCCCGGGGGACCTCGTCCCACAGGGTCTGAAGATAGTGGTGTCCGTAACCGCCGATCCCGATCACAGCCACTTTTACCGGTAAGCTCACTTTATTAGTCACGCGATTTCAGGTTTTGTCCTTGCCCTCAGTGGCCTACCAGGTGTCATCTCCCCTTGCCGTTCCAGGAGGTCGGTCTCAACGGTTTCTCCGGTGTCCAGGTCCACAGCCAGGGTCTTGATCTCGAAGGGATCGAAGCTCAGGTCCAGATCCATGCTCAGGGCCGGAACCGACACATGCGCGGCCCGCCCCCTGCCGGTGGGCTCGAACAACCGCAGGATCAGCCTTTTCTCATCCTCGGAACGTTTGAGGGCGGTGAGCTGCACGGCCTCATCCTCGATCAGAACCGCCGGCTTGGGCTGATCCCCTTCCCCGGTGGGATAGCAGCAGAGGACGAGGGGCGGTTCATTCTTGACCAGCGCCTCCCGGTCGATCCTCAGCAGGCTCTCAGCCGCCTTCCCGCCATCGATCCAGAAGCGGAAGCAGCGCTCGCCCTGATCGATCCTGGGTGTGAAACGGTCATCCGGCACGATGGGGATGTCGTCGGCCACCGGATGGGCAGCGTAGGCAGCGGACCGCAGCAGCGAGAGCCTCAGCTCGCCGTCCTGGAAATCGAATCCATGAGTCCTGTCATTGATAACGGTCAGCACGGACTGCCGGTCGTCCGATACGACCGCGACCCATTTCTGGGCCACGAGCTCCTCACCCCAACGGTAGAAATCCTCCACTCCGTAAGCGACCTGTCCCCGGCACGCACCTTCTGCAAACGGCGTAGGCAGGCTGAGCTTCAGCATCCGGTCCTTCTCGTTCCACAAGACGCGGATGCCCACTTCGAAACCCGATCCTTCCCTGGGTACCAGGTAGTGGACACAGGCGTAGGAGCGGCCGTATTTGAACAAGGCCTCCACCACGGTCCGGACAGGCCCCTCCTCAATGATCCGCACCGCTGAGAGCTCTTTCTTGCCCGACCCTGCATAGGAGGCTGCCTCCGCGGGAGTCATCAGCTCAAACCGCCCCACCAGGTCCCGAAAGGCACGGACCTTCATCCCCCAGGGATCCGGATCGTCATCCATGACCAGGAGTTGGAGGGCGCCCGGCACGAGCAGGGGGACACCGCCGCATTCGAACCCATCCACCAGGCCGCTTTCCGGATCGATCACAATCCGGCCTCCTCCCTGAGGCAGTTCCAGGCTGCTTTCTACGGGCCGGACACATGCGTCCGGTGGCGGGGTATCCCGCAGAAACACGGAGTACCGTTTCATCTCCCAGGGCCCGAGATGGGCCTGGAACGAGATCCGTTTTCGCTGGTCCACCGAGATGTTGCTGCTCTCTTTTTCCAGCTGGCAAACCATCATTTTCCCTTTTCCGTCAGACATCTCAGGCTGCCAGAACGACTCCGGATCGGTGTTGGGCCAGGGCGGCTGGAACTCGCAGATCAGAGTCTCGACTATATCGAAGGGATGGGGATTGTAGACCAGGATGGGGAACTCCCCCTCCCCGGCCGGGGCCTGACCGCCGAGCAGGCTGAAGAAAGCCCGGCTTTGGACCCGCTCCAGGATCTCGATACCGTGATCCATGCGCTGCACGGCCTGTCTCTCCACCTCTAAGATGGAAGAGCCGGGCAGGATGTCGTGGAACTGGCAGTACAGCAGGTCTTTAAGGGCCGCAGCCAGTTCGACACGGGGGTATCCCATGGTTCCCGCCAGGAGGGCATGCGATGCGGTTTTTTCCGTTGCCAGGAACAGGTTTTCCAGCCTGCGGTGCCTGTGCTTGATCAGAGACATCGTGGTGTAACAGCCCACGGCCCAGGGATTGAGGTCCCGGCTGATTTGGGGCAGCCGGTCCTGCTTCGAGCGGAGCTCCCCAAAATACTCCTCCGGGATCCCATGCCGTACACGCCACCCGGTCTCTTCGGAGATAAGCTCCCTGAGCTCCTGCAGGTCTTTATGTGAGGGCCCCCCGCCGTGATCGCCGATCCCCCAGAGCAGAATCCCTGAATCGGCCGCTGGATTGTTCTTCAGCCAGTCCCGGACCTTGCGGGCAGCCGTGCCGGGCTCCGAGTTGTAGTGCTCAGGGGCCCTGTGTGCCAGGATCTGCGATCCGTCATAGCCCTCCCAGATGAAATCCTTGGCTGGCAGCTCAAAATCCTGGGGATCGGGCCGGCAGAACAGGTAGGAGTCGTAACCCGATTTTTTCAGGACCTGGACCAGCCCGCGTGTGTGGCCAAAGGGATCGAGATTGACGGCCGTCCGCGGTTCCACACCGAATTTTTCCAAGAAGTACATCTTGCCCACCAGGGCCTGGCGGACGAAGGACTCCCCGCTGGGGAGGTTGCAGTCCGGCTGAAGGTACCAGCCGCCCATGATGTGCCACCGCCCCGCTGCGACCAGGTCCTGGATGCGTTTGAACAGGGTTGGTTCATACTGCTCCACCCACTCGTAAAGCACCGCCTCATTGTGGCAGAAGACAAACTCCTCGAACTCCTCACACAAGCGGGCGGCCGTGCGGAAGGTGGTGAGCGTCTCAGCCAGCCCTTCCTGCCATATCCACAGCCAGACCGGGTCGAGATGCGCATTACAGACCAGGAACAGATTGCGTCCGGACATTCTTCACTCCTGCATGGATATCGCTACTCTGCAGGCAGCTAATATATCGCAATCGCCTGCAAAGGGCAAAAAACCTCGAAGGAAAAAAGGGACTGATCTCGAGAGATCCCTGACTGAGTGGAAAGCAGCCCTGGATCCGGTCCAGACCGGGAAGCAGGCGCGGCCTGAGCAGGAGGGTCATGACTTTTTCCCTTCCTGTTCAAATCACGCGTCATGTTAACCGGGACCTCTCTTTGTATACCAGAAATTCTGGAGAAATAAAACTTACGCATTCTAAGCATCTTCCCCTTGACAGGTATCCCCCATATATACTACATTTTGTGTGAGGTTTTGTGGATATCCCACAATATGGGTGGTATGGTAGAGAAGTGGTGGTTCTCTATATATGCTTATCCGCATATGAGCGCGGTTTCCCAGACGGTGTCCGACATCCACAAAAGTCCTGAACCAGTAGCTTAAGCGCGAATCGGACAGACCAGAAAAGACATGGCCCAGCCGGACAAGGAAACAGTGAAAACGGGAAACGTTCCGGTCGTCCTCATTGTCGACGACGAGCGCTTGTTTCTCGAGAGACTCTCAAAGAACCTGCAGGAATCCTTTTCCGTGCACACCGCGGTCAGCGGTGTCGAGGCGATTCACCTCATCAAGACCCTTCCGGAGATACATGTTCTGATCGTGAGCGAGGAACTCCCGCGGATGAAGGGAAGCGAACTCTTCCGCTTCATCCACGAGATGTTCCGCAACTCGGAATCCCTGATCAAGATCCTGATCACCCAAAAGTGTTCCAATGGTTCGTCCGTCGACCTGAACGGTTACGGCCGCATCGACTGCTGCTGCACAAAGCCCGTGGAACCCGAAGCCATGCGCCGGAAGATCCGCTATCTCCTCGCGCAGAAATCTCGGGAGAAGCGGACTTCGATGCGAATCACCCCTTACGATTCCTCCGATATCCGGATCGACACCGGCAACTGCGGCGAGGCGGAGGTCGTCAACATCAGCGAGAACGGGATGTTCCTGAAGACCATGTCGTTCTATCCCGAGGGCTCCCCTCTCCCTCTAAAGATCACCCTGCCCGATGGGCGGGACTACCACGTCAGCGGACGGATCGTCCGCCAGGATATCGATCAGGGCGGCATCGGGGTCGAGTTCCAGGCCATAGACGACCAGGGACGGCATTCGATCCTGCAGTTCCTCTCCGAGTACGTCACACTCCGGGACCTACAGGAGCTGAAACTCCGCTACCCCTTCCTGAAGACCGACAAGATGGTGCTTTTCTCCGACCCTGAACAGATCGAGTCGCTCCTTGGCCAGGCCATGAAGCTCGGGTTTGAGATCGTGGCGATCCAGGCGCAATCCAGAGTTCCCGAGATTCTGGCTCTGTCCGAGATCCAGCCGCTCTCGGCCTGTACTCTCAAAGGCGAAGGGCTGAATATCAAGTTCAAGACCTCGGACCTCCTCTTTGTTTCCTTCCAGATCGGCTACGCCACCTACAATTTCGAGACCATGGTCTCCCAGATCGCATCCGATGGGAGTTCCCTCAAATGCCTCTATCCGAGTGTCATGTTCTATTCGGAAAAACGTGCCACTCCCCGCATCAATCCTTTCGGCGATCTGACCGTGGAGATTGCCCTGCCTCCTCCTTTTAAGGGAGCTGTCAGGGGAAAGATCATAGATGTCAGCCGGGAAGGGGTGGCCTTCGCAGCCGAGGCGCACGGCCCCGCCCTGCTGGCAGGGACCCCCCTGGCCTCGTTGAAGATCCAGGAGGAAGGGAAACTCCTCTGGGAGGAAAAGGGGGAGATCCGCTACGTGACCCGGATGAGCGAGCAGGCGGATGAGGGATTTCGCTACGGCGTCCAGTTCGGAATCGGGCGCATGAGCATCCAGGCTTCCCAGGCCCCGGAGATCGGGGTTACGTTCCCGCGCGGCAATGGCCCCAGCACACAGCGGCCCAAGACAGACGTCCGGGAAAAGAAGGACTTGGGCGAGTCTCTGCCCGCTACCCCCGGCGTCATCCGGCTGGAGAACTCCAAGGGGGAAGAGATTGTGGGCCTGCTCAACACATCCTTTCCCTTGGATGGAGATCCGGTCCCCGTAGTCCTCATCCCCCCTGCCTTCGGAAAGACCAAGGAAACCCTGTTCGGCCTGGCCCTGACTATCATCCAGAATTTCCGCAGCGTGGGCAAACCAGTGGCCGTATTCCGCTACGATGGCATCCGGAGAAAGGGCGAGAGTTTTAAGGACCCGGAGGCCTCGGAACCGCCGTATGAAATGATCAGGGCCAGCATCAGCCAGGGAGCGGAGGACATCAAGGCCGTTCTGGACTGGCTCCAGCTCAACCCCAAGCTGAGGGCCAGCCAGGTCACTCTGGTGACATTTTCCCTATCCGCCCTGGAAGCCAGGATCGCGCTGCGGGAGGAGGCCTACCGCCGCAGGGTGGACTACTGGATCTCCTGCCTGGGCACGGTCGAATTCAGGAATCTCATGAACCGGGTCAACTGCGGTCTGGACCTGCTCGAACAGTTTCAGATCGGATTCGACCTCGGGCTCATCCCGATCCTGGGGAACCTGATCAACATGGTGCCTTATGCTGCCGACGTTGTGGCCAGCCGGGTCGCGACCATCGATCAGGCCCGAGAGGACATGCGCCACCTCGACCTTCCGATCACATGGATCTACGGGGAGTACGACAACTGGGTCACGTCCGATCTGATCCGGGACGTGATGAGCATCCAGGCCGATGCACCGCGCGAAGTAATCGCCGTTCCCCTGGGACATAACGCCCGCACCTCTGAGGAAGCGCTGCGGATGTTCGGCCTGATCACCTCCCTGGTCCACCGGTCCCTGCACCAGGAGATGCTCAAGGCGGTCCTGCCCTCAAAAAAAGACCTCGAAATCATGCGCCGCTCCGAAAAGGACCGGCTCCCTCCGCGCAAGCTGAAAAACCGGGAGACCTATTGGCGCCGGTACCTGATCGGCGAGGAAAACCTGCTCGGATTCGACGTCATGGCTCTATCCGACGATTATGACCAACTGATGGACGATCAGATCCATGCCCTGGACCTTACTCCCGAGGATCGGCTGCTCGATCTGGGAGGGGGGACGGGCAACGTCATCTCTCACCTCTTGAAGAACGGAGGACCCATCCCGGCCCACATCACGATCGCAGACCTGATCCCGGAGGCCATGGAACAGGCACGCGAGAAGCTGGCCGGACGATTCGATCAAGTGAAGATCGACCTGCTCTGCCTGGATATCGAGCTTAGCCGCTTCCTCCCGATCCAGCGCTATCTAGCCGGAGAAATCGGCAATTTTGTCGAGTTATCCGACAAAATTGATAACCTGGACCTTAAGAGCGCGATGAAAATCCAAAAAGAAATTTCGCCCCGCCTCCACCGGATTTTGCGGGGGGAATTCATCACCGAGGAGTTGGACAACTGGCTCAAGACCCGGTTTGAACCTCCCGAATACAATCTCATCGTCGACTTCAACCGGGCCGCCCGCTATGTGACAGGGGCGCAGACCGAGAAGCCTTCCTTCCGGAAGCTCGGATTTCCGGGCAATCTGGAAACCAACCCCAGCCTCCCACTGCGCCCAGGCAGCTACAACAAGATCCTCATGAGCCTGGTGCTCTCCTACATCTTCAATCCCCTGGAAACTCTCCGGGAGCTGAGGCGGATCATAGCACCCGGTGGCCGGCTCGTTCTCTCGAGCATGCGGCCGGACACCGATGCCTCCGGGCCCTTTACCAGGCTGCTGGATAAGATCGACGCCCTGCCCTCCGATGAGCTGCCGCAGCAGTGGCCCAAATCATTCCTGCTCGATTCCATCCGATCGTTTCTCAACGATGCCCAGGCTCTGGTCGACCTGGAAGAAGCGGGCACGTTCGACTTCTTCGATCCGGAAAAACTCAGCGGACTGCTGGAGGAGTCGGGATGGCTCTGGGTCCAGTCCATCCCGACCTTCGGGGATCCTCCTCAGGGTTATGTTGTCATCGCCGAGCCGAGGGAAATCCATGGCTGATCCTAACCTGAGCTTCGAAGAGCGACTGTACACGGAGTACGACCTCAAGGGGAGAATCCGGCTCATCATCATCATGAGCGCGATCCTGTATATCGCCTTCATCGGGCTGGATGCGATCTATGCGGCTCAATACATGCAGATGTTCCTCGTCATCCGGCTGGTGGTGCTGGCCGCGCACATCACCATATTCATCTGGGTCACCCGCATCGAGAAGAACCGCGGCTTCGTGAACGCGGCCATCGCCCTGGCCATCTTCGACGTGGCCGGGATCGCGATCATGGTCTATTTCCAGGGAGGATTTGCGAGCACCTATGTCCAGGGCCTGTACATCATCGTCATCGGCCTGGCCGTGGCCGTGCCGCTGACATTCCGGGACACGATCCTCCTCTACGTCCTGATCTGGACCAGCTACACCATCCCCAGCTTTTTCAAGGTATCGGAGGGCGGCTGGCGGGACGTTTTCAACCACCTGTTTTTCCTGACAGCTATCATCATCATCGGCGCCATCGGGTCCTACATCTTCGACAACATCCGGCGCAGGGAGCTCCGGAGCCGCATCCAGCTGGAAGAGATAACGGAAATGCTCCAGGAGTCGAACGAGAAGCTTAAGACCCTGGATGAACTCAAGACACAGTTCTTCGCCAACGTCAACCACGAACTCCGCACTCCCCTCACCCTCATTCTGGCTCCCCTAAAATCGATCCTGGAAGGCCGGATGGGCAAGACATCCGCAGTCCTGAAAGACACGCTGGAAACCATGCAGCGCAACGGCTACAAACTGCTCAAGCTCATCAACAACCTGCTCGACCTGACCAAGTTCGAGGGGGGGAAGATGAGACTGAAGATCAAGACCGTGAACATCACGGAGTTCGCGGGTGACATCCTCCAATCCGTGAAGCCGATGGCAGACCAGAAAAAAATCAAGCTGTTCTTCCAGCACCCTCCCCATGACGTAGAGCTCTCGGTGGACCCGGATCAATTCGACAAGGTCCTGCTGAACCTCCTCTCGAATGCCCTCAAATTCACACCGGAAAAGGGAAAGGTGACGGTCTACATCGAAGATACGGAAAAGACCGTCTCGCTGGCCGTGGAGGATACGGGCATCGGGATTCCGACCGACATGCTCGAGAGCATCTTCAACCGGTTTTCCCAGGTTGACGGATCTACCTCCCGGTCCCATGAAGGCACGGGAATCGGGCTTTCCCTGGCCAAGGAGATCGTCGCCCTGCACGGCGGGAAAATCAGCGCTGCCAGCACAATGGAAAGGGGCAGCCGCTTCATCGTCGAGATGAGGAAGGGCGAAGCCCATTTTGCGCCCGATGCCCTGGACCGGCGCATGATGGATCAGCAGGTCGGCCTCAATAGGCGGTCCACCGACACGGAGGAACCCAAGGTCCAGGATATTGTGACGGATTACCGACGCCTCCATCTCGTCGACCTCGAGCAGGTCGAGGTAGGGGGCAGCCCCGATGATGAGCCTGAGGTCCATGACGCGCTGCTGCTCGTCATCGATGACAATACCGAGGTCCTCAAACTCATGAAAATGCTACTGGGCGATGAGTTTGACCTGCTGCTTACCACGTCGGCGGAAGAAGGGTTGACCATCCTCAAGGAAAAGCAGCCGGACCTGGTGCTCTGCGATGTCATGATGCCCGGCATGGACGGCCACACGTTTGCCCGCAAGGTAAAGAGCACCGAGGCCCTGAAGCACATCCCGATCATCCTGGTCACCGCCCGCTCCGGCGCTGACATGCTGTCGGAAGGGATCGAGGCAGGGGCGGACGACTACATCTCCAAGCCGTTCGACTCTGTGGAGCTCAAGGCCCGCATCCGGTCAATGCTGCGGATCCGGGATGTCGAATCGGAACTGGCCCTGGCCAACCGCAACCTCAAGATGCGGACCTCCGACCTCGTTGACCAGCAGCATTCCCTCTACCTGTCCACGGTCAAGTCCCTGGCCTCCGCCATAGATGCCAAGGATGAGTATACCCGGCATCATTCGACCCGAGTGACGGAATTCACCCTGAAGATCGCCAAAAACATGAGTTTCAGCGAGAACGAACTCGAGGACCTCGAACTGGCGGCGCTGCTCCATGACATCGGGAAGATCGCCGTTCCTGAGAGCATCCTGAACAAGCCCGGCAAGCTCACGGACGATGAGTTTGACAAAATCAAGGAACATCCCGGCAGGGGCCAGGAAATCCTGATGCCCGTGATTGAGCTCAGGGACATCGGCAATATCGTCCGGGCGCATCACGAAAAATACGACGGGAAGGGCTACCCGGACGGCCTGAAGGGCAAGGAGATCCCCCTCGGGGCCCGGATCATGTCCATCGCGGATTCATACGATTCCATCACATCGGAGAGGCCCTACCGCAACGCCACCTCTCACCGCCGGGCCCTCAAAGAGATCATCAACTGCTCGGGAACCCAGTTCGATCCCGAGGTCGTGGAGCATTTTCTCGAGGTCAGTGGGTCATTCCTGCCCGACCAGGAACAGGAGCCATCGACGGAGACCTGATCTCCTACTCAGACCGGGGCCCTGTCCACCCCCAGAAATTTCTTCCCTTCCATCCCCTCAACTGAATCGTCTCTTTTTTGCTCAAATCTGTGATACAATCCTCCTCTGATCCCGGATCAGATTCCTACCCCACAACTCGAACTGACGAGGAGGTCACATGCCACAAAACAAGGAAAAAGGATTCTCTCGCCGGACATTCCTCAAAGCCTCCGGGGCCGCCAGTGCCGTACTGGGGAGTGCCGGGCTGGGCTTTTACGGGTACGAGGCCGGCAGAGATCCGCGGACCTACCGCGGCTGGGAGAACTGGGAGGGCGTCAACCAGGACTTTAACCGCAAAAAATACGCCGTGGACAAACCCACCTATATGAAGGTCGGGGAGACAAGCCGCCCGGATGCCCGGTCCGAGGTCATCTTTTACCGGCGGGGCCTTTTCAGGCGGCAGTGGCGGGAGGAGACCGGACTTGAGGGGCTGGATCCCTACCTCCAGGAATACTACCGCCAGAATCCCGAACACCTGGAGCTCGACCTCTACAGCCAGAACGAGCTCATGCCCCTGCTTATGGCAGACACCAGGAAGTACCGCAAGCAATTCCTGCTGGCAGAAGCCTGGTCCAATGCCATGGGCGCCGTGGGACCGCCGCGCATCACCGAGCCGCCGGAAAAATCCGACTTTATGCTCGATCGCAGGACACGCCAGCCCATCGAGGCGGTCCAGTTTAAAGACCCTGTCATGACCTCGAAGCTTATCAAGAAGATGGCTCACGAGCTGGGTTCCACCCTGGTCGGCATCGCCCGTCTGAATCCCGACTGGGTGTACCGGTACACCAGCATAGGACGCGGATTCAAGTCGGACGAGCCCATCGAGGTACCCAAACACTGGCAGTTCGCGATCGTAGTGGGAACCCCCATGTCCTGGGATCCTATGTATGCCAATCCCAACTACGGGACGTCCAACGACGCCTACTCCCGTTCCCGGATCATCGGATTCCGCCTGGCCTCCTTTATCAAACAGCTGGGCTATGGGGCGCGGCCCCACACACCGGGGACCGACTATGACCTGATGGTCCCGCCCATCCTGGTAGATGCCGGCATCGGCGAGCAGGGGCGGCCCTCCATCGTGATCACTCCCGAGCTCGGCAACAATTTTCGGCCGGCCGTGATCACGACCAACCTCCCGCTCGTCCCGGACAAGCCCATCGACTTCGGCGTGCAGGACTTTTGCAAACACTGCAAGATCTGCGCCGAAAACTGTCCCAGCGGAGCCATCACCTACGGCGATCCCGAAGAAGAGCGAGGCTATCTGCGCTTCAAGGTGGACACGGCCAAGTGCCTGAACTTCTGGAACTCCACTCTGGGAAGCATGGG
>JBGUED010000015.1:0-1917 GCA_041821525.1 Candidatus Aminicenantaceae bacterium
CCTGATGAGAGGAAACAGCTCACGCTTATACCAGCGGCTGATCAAACGAGAGGAGCGCCTGGCATCACAGCTGTCGGGAGGGATCGACATCCGACACGATCAAGCTGCGTTCCTTTTCATCGTGTTCAGCAGCAATGAACTCAAGAAAGAACGGTGTCAAAAGGAGATCTCCTCAGAGATCAACAAGCTCAAGTCCTCTCTGGTATCTGAGAAGGAACTGCTCAAGGCAAAGAATGTTTTCAAGCGCGATTATGTCAACCGATATGCCACTTCAGTAGACAAAACGCTCTTTCTCACAAACGCATTCCTTTCGGGGATCCCCTGGATCGAGCTTTCATCCGAGTTGGATCGGTATCTGTCTGTGCCAGCGCCACGGATCATGTACACCATGGGAAGATATTTCAAGCAGGACAGGATCCTGGTCAATATCAAGACACGATGAAAACACTGCTGTGCCTGCTCAGTCTCCTCTTCCTGCTGCCCCCGTCCCCTTCCTCAGCACAGGAACGTTTCAGGCGCCAGCAGCCCTATCCGGATCCGCTCCCGGCCCTCTCCCTCCCAGATATCGTCAACTACACGCTGAGGAACAAACTCAGGCTTTTTGTGGTCC
This sequence comes from Candidatus Aminicenantaceae bacterium, assembly GCA_041821525.1. Lineage (GTDB taxonomy): Bacteria > Acidobacteriota > Aminicenantia > Aminicenantales > Aminicenantaceae > JAUXEH01. Next base: position 611 of record JBGUED010000015.1, read on the forward strand.
GCAAGGAAGGCCTGCCAGTCATCAATCTTCATCTTACCATCTTGACAGGCGAAGGCGCCTCTCCGGATTCCATGCCCGGCCTGGCTACCTTCACAGCCAACATGGTCAGCCGGGGTTCCCAAAATTTCTCGGCCTCCAATGTGGAAGAGACTATCGACAGCATCGGGGGTCACTTCACCACTCGGACCAATCCAGACTACACGGAGTTTTCTCTTACCTTTCTGGAAGAGAACCTCGACCAAGCCCTGGCACTCCTGAGTGATATGTTAGTGCGGCCGAGTTTTATGCGGCGGGAAATCGAGGGACTGCAGCGGACCACCTTTTACGACCTGACCCGACGGCGTGTGGATCCGGAATTCTCTGGTCAAAAGCTGCTATATCAGCTTTTATTTCGGGATCATTCCTACCAAAAAATCGTCTACAACGACAGCATGATACAGACGTACTCCTTAGGTGACATCCACACGTACTATGATAATTTTTACAGGCCCAACAATGCGATACTGGTCATCACCGGCAACCTCAGCCTGGACCAGGCCACGCTCAAGGTCAGCCATCACTTCAACACCTGGGAAGAGAGAACGGTGGCCAAGCCGCACCTGTCAGCTCCTGAAATTGACGACACACCCCAGATCTGCTTCCTGGCCATCCCACGCCTCAAAGACGTCACGATCATCATGGGAACCCTCCTCCCGCCCAAAACCAGCCAGGACTATTTTCCCTTGCAAGTCCTGAATCAGGTGCTGGGAGGGACCTATATCAGCCGACTGTTAATGAACCTGAGGGAGTCAAAAAGCTATGCCTACGGGGCCTTCAGCCACATGCAATTCTACCAGGCCTGCGGCGTGTTCTATGTGCAAGCCCAGGTCATGCCTGAAGTCATCAAGGCGTCGGTGGAGGAGATTCAGAGAGAGATCCACCTCATTTCCACTCAGAGGATCCCTAATGAGGAGATTGAAACTGCAAAGTCCTATCTCCTGGGCCAGTTTCCCTTACAGATCCAGACCCATGCGGATCTGTCCTCCCGAATCGCGGAGATCCAGATCCTGGGACTCGGAGGCGATCATTGGGATAAATATTACGAACGGATTATGCTCATCGATTCCCGATCTGTCTATGAGGCGGCCCGCCGGAACTCCCTCCAAACTCCCATTATCATCATTGTTGGTGACGAGTCCGTGCTGGAATCGATCGGTTTTGAAAAAGTCGATTTATACAACACCAATGGAGAATTGATTCAAAGCATAATCAAAGGAGATCGCCAATGAAGCTTGTGGAATGCGTCCCCAATTTCAGCGAGGGAAGAG
>JBGUED010000015.1:2015-15057 GCA_041821525.1 Candidatus Aminicenantaceae bacterium
TCAATTGATTCAAAGCATAATCAAAGGAGATCGCCAATGAAGCTTGTGGAATGCGTCCCCAATTTCAGCGAGGGAAGAGACCTGGAAAAGATCAAAGCGATCACCAAGGAAATCGAAGCCACGGAAGGGATACAACTTCTGGATGTCGATCCCGGAGATTCTACCAACCGCACGGTAGTCACCTTTATCGGAACCCCTGAGGGTGCCCTGGAAGCTGCCTTCAAGGCGATCCGGAAGGCCTCGGAGGTGATCGATATGAGCAAGCACACCGGAGCCCACAGCAGGATGGGCGCCACGGACGTCTGTCCGTTCGTCCCGGTGAGCGGTGTCAGTATGGAAGATTGCGTCGAGCTGGCCAACAAACTGGCTCTACGCGTGTCTGAGGAGCTGAAGATACCTATCTACCTTTACGAGGCGGCTGCACAGAAGCCCGAGAGACGCAACCTAGCGACGGTCCGAACAGGTGAATACGAGGGTCTGGAAGAGAAGCTCAAGGACCCGGAATGGGTGCCCGATTACGGGGATGCGGTGTTCAATCGCAAAAGCGGGGCGACGGCCATCGGAGCTCGGGAGTTTCTGATCGCATACAACATCAACCTCAACACTCGCGACCGCAAGTCCGTGCAGCACATCGCCCTCAATATCCGTGAACGCGGACGTTCCAAGCGTGATGAAGATGGCAAGATCGTCCGGGATGAAAACGGCAAGGCCATCAATGTCCCGGGAAAATTTAAAGAGGTCAAGGCTGTCGGCTGGTATGTGGAAGATTATCAGATCGCTCAGATCTCCATCAACTTCACCAACTACCACATCTCGCCGCCCCACCTGGTCTTCGACGCGGTGGTCAAAGAGGCGGAGCAGATCGGGTGCCGGGTGACAGGAAGCGAACTGGTGGGGCTGATCCCTAAGGAAGCCGTGCTCCTGGCAGGCCGTCATTACCTGAGGAAGCAGGGCAAAAGCGCAGGAGTCCCGGAAGAGGAACTGATCCGCATCGCGGCCCTTTCCCTCGGACTGAATGACGTCTCCGAATTCGATCCCATGAAAAAGATCATAGAGTACCAGTTCAGAGAGGTGGAAGATTCCCTTGTCGACCTGAGCCTGAGGGGATTTAGCAATGAGCTTTCCATGGATTCCCCTGCTCCCGGCGGAGGAAGCACGGCCGCCCTGTGCGGTACTCTCTCCGCATCCCTTTCTGCTATGGTCTCCAACCTGACCGTAGGTAAAAAGGAATACGCGGCTGTCCAGGATACTGTCAAGGAGATGGCGGAACAGGGGCAGGCCCTCAAGGAGGAACTGCTCCGTTCCATTGACCTGGATACGCTGGCCTTCAACCATGTGATGGACTGCTTCCGCCTGCCTAAAAAAAACCATAAACAAAAACAGGACCGGGCGGACGCCATTGAAGGCGCGACCCAGGAAGCGACCCGGATCCCTTTCGGAGTCTTGCAGAATTGCGTGGTGGCCCTCAAACTGGCCAAGGAGGTCGCGCTCAATGGAAACAAAAACTCTCTCAGCGATGCCGGAGTAGCAGCCCTCACCGCCCAGGCCGGGGCGGAGGGGGCATACTACAACGTCCTCATCAACCTGCCGGATATCCAGGGCCAGTCATTCGTGAGAGAGATGGAAACTGCGGCCACAGCCCTCAGGAACGAGGCCATAAACCTGGGAGATGAGATCCGGGCCTTCCTGGAAAAAGAACTGAGGAAAAACCTGACATGATGGAAAAGGCGATCAGCGATCACAAGCTAAGGCTGATCGAAGGAAACCTTGCACTAGTGGAGGCAGACGCTGTGGTGAACGCGGCCAACAAATCCTTGATCCTGGGAGGCGGTGTGGCCGGTGCCATCCGGAATTTAGGGGGGCCAACCATACAGGAGCAGTGCAACCGGATCGGGCCCATCGATGCCGGAGGCGCGGTGATCACAGGAGGGGGCGACCTGAAAGCCCGCTATGTGATCCATGCTGTGGGACCGGTATATGGTGAGGGCGACGAAGACCTGAAGCTCGAACGCGCTACCCGCAACAGTCTCAAGCTGGCGGAAAAGCATAAGCTGAACTCCATCGCTTTCCCGGCCATAAGCACCGGCATATTCCATTTCCCCATCCGGCGCTGCAGCGATATCATGCTGCGCACAGCCATTCAATTTCTGGGATCCAACCAGCTGCCCAGTGAGGTCATCTTCTGCCTGTACGAAAACGACGCATACGAGGTCTTCGCGGAAACCCTGGATCGCCTGACGACATCCAACAGGATACAGGACTAATTTTTACTTGAACCAGGCAACCTTTTATGTCAATATTCTGAGTTACTGCAAGCATATATTTACATCAGAATCATTAATATGGGAGGTATGGCATGGCATCAAGACTGACCGAGCTCAATCCGACGGCACTGTGGAAACACTTTGAAGAATTTCTTAAAATTCCACATGGTTCCGGGAACGAAAAAGCCCTGGGCGACTACATCATCTCAGTAGCAGAGAACAACAACCTTGAATGGAAGCGCGACGATGTGGGCAATGTCGTGATTTCGAAAAAAGCTTCACCGGGGATGGAGGACGCCCCCGGCGTCATCCTCCAGGGCCACCTCGACATGGTGTGTGAGAAAAATTCGGACATGGAGTTCGATTTCGAACAGGATCCGATCCAGGCCGAGATCGCAGAAGACTGGGTCCAGGCTCAAGGGACGACCCTGGGTGCCGATAACGGCATTGGGAACGCTGCCGGTCTGGCCATCATGGAGGACGATACACTGATCCATCCGCCTATGGAATTCCTGTTCACCGTCGAAGAGGAGACCGGATTGACGGGAGCCACACATATCAAGCCGGACTTCCTGAAGGGGACACGGCTCCTCAACCTGGACAGCGAAGATGAAGGAGAATTCACCATCGGGTGTGCTGGTGGTGCAGACTCCTTGATCACCGTTCCTTTGGAAATGGAAGCTGCCACTGCGGGCAAAACCTACGCCGTGAAGATCTTCGGCCTGCAGGGGGGACACTCGGGAGTGGACATAAACCTGGGCCGGGGCAACGCCATCAAGCTCCTGGCTCGAGTGCTTTGGGAAGTGGAGGGAAAAGTAGCTTTCAAGCTGGCCGGCCTCCAAGGCGGGAACCTGCGCAACGCCATCCCCAGGGAGGCTCTGGCCACGATCCAGCTGGAAGGCAAGCAGTACGACGATTTTGCCGCCGCAGCTAACACGGCTTTTACCGGCCTCAAGGATGAATATAAAGTCGTGGATCCTGACGCGAAGATCAGCATCGATATGATGGACACCGATGCGCAATCGGTTCTCACAGCCGCTTCACAAAAAAAACTTATCGAGATTCTGTTTGTCCTTCCCCACGGCGTCATCGCCATGCACCCGGAGATGGAGGGGCTGGTGGAGACATCGACCAACCTGGCCGTGATCCACACCTATGAGGACAAGGCAGAGATCATTTGCAGCACCCGCAGCTCCATCGCCACAGCCCTGGAAGGGATGCGGGGCGTTCTGGCCGCGCTGTGTGGCTTGGCCGGCGCTGAAATCGTGCTCGAGGAAGGCTATCCGGGCTGGAAGCCCAATCTGCAGTCTCCCCTGCTCCAGAAGCTCAAGGATGTCTATATCGATCAGTTTGGCAAGGAAGCCCACATCGCGGCCATCCATGCCGGGCTGGAGTGCGGCATCATTGGCGAAAAATACGCGGGGATGGACATGATCTCGTTCGGGCCAACCATCAAATTTCCCCATTCGCCCAGCGAAAAAGTCAATATCCCCTCGGTGGAAACGTTCTGGGCCTTTCTCAATCGCCTGCTGTCGGAACTCAAGTAGCCGCTGTAAATAATCCCGGCTGCCGCCTACTTTGTCGGTTCTTTCACGAACCTGTAGCCTATGCCATGCGCCGTCAAAAGATGTAGGGGTTGGGCGGGATCCTTCTCAATTTTTTTGCGTAAGCCGTGGATGAATGTATCCACGGTCCTCGTGACCGGGAACTTATCATAGCCCCATACTTCGTTCAGTATGGTGTCGCGCGTCACGACGCCTCCCTCATTCTGGATCAGGAGATGCAGCAGCCCGAACTCCTTGGCGGTCAGACGAAGCTCCTCCTCTCCCTTTAAAGCGCTCTGTTTTTTAAAATCGAGCCGGACATCTCCGAAGACATATTTTTCCAGTTGCGGCAGGGACTGTTGGGATCGCCTTATAACGGCCTTGATTCGGGCCAGAAGCTCTCGGATGCCGAAGGGTTTGGTGATATAGTCATCTCCCCCCAGTTCCAGGCCCAGAACCTTGTCGATCTCTTCTTTCTTTTCTCCGGTCATGAAGATCACTGGCGTCATCACGCCTTTTTCCCGAAGCATCCGACAGACTTCGAAACCGGTCAGATGGGGCAGCATCAGGTCCAGGAGGATCAGGTCGGATTCATCCCGAGTTGCCAGGCGCAGTCCCTCATCCCCGCTTCCGGCGTGAGCTACCTCATAGTTTTCCACTTCCAAGGCGGCTTTCAGAGTCTCTGCCAGGGCCATGTCATCTTCGATGATCAGAATTCGCTTCATGGTCTTAAAAACTCCAAAATGAATTTACTGCCCAGATCTAGTTCGCTTTCCACCCGTACTCGACCGCCGTGGGCCTCCAGGATATGTTTGACTAGCTTCAGCCCGATCCCTACTCCGCCCGGATTCTCGAGGATCGCGGCCTTCCCCCTGAAGAATCCTTCGAATATGTTCTGCTGCTCCTGGGAAGGGATGCCGATTCCCCGGTCTTCGATCGAGAGCGCGACCCACTGCTCTTTCTCTTCGAGAACAATGTGAATCTCCGGCTGCCCCTTCGAATATTTTATAGCATTGTCGATCAGATTCGTCAAAGCCTGCCTGACCGCATTCTGGTCCAGATTCAGGAGGACAGGATGGGGGGGGACATCGAGCCGGCATTCGAAACCGTCTTTCCGCAGGCGCTGCTCGAACAGATTCACCGTCTCTTGAACCACATAGTTCAGGTCGGCCTCTTCCATGGAATAGGACATGACATCGCGTTCGATCCGGCCCGAATCGAGGATGTTGTGGAGGAATTGGGACAGTCGAGTGCATTCTTCCGACATCAACCGGAGCAGCCTCCCTCGTTTATTTTTATCTTTTATCCGCTCCTCCTGCAGGACATCCGCAAGGCTGCTCAGTGTGCTCATGGGCGTTCGTAACTCATGCGATACAGCAGAAATGAACTCAGTTTTGAGTTTGTTCAGCTCGTCGAGTTTCTCTTTTTCTGCACGCTCATACACGACCTCTTCCTGGAGTCGGATCCTCTCCAGATTCACTCCCAGTTCCTGGGTCAGAGTCTGAAGGAGCGCCACATCATTCCGTCCAAAACGCTGACCTGATCTCTTGGGCCCAAGGGCGAGAAAGCCACTCAGCATGGGCAGCGTAAAGGAAATTGGGAAGAGCAGTTCCCAGCCATGCTCTTTCAGCACACCATCCTGCGAAAAATCGATCTGCTCATGAAAGCTGAGGCTATTTTCCCGACCGTGCGGAAGGCCGCCCCCATCCTTGGATTCTGAAATAACCCCCAGCAGCTTTTCCCGTTCTCCTCGCACCAGAAACAGGTTCTGTTCGTCTTCGCGGACAATCTGCAGGAGCACTCCGATCCGCGAGACCGGCAGGACCGATTCGACCTGCTGGATCATGGCATCCACCAGACGGTGAGCGTCGATCTCCTGGGAAGCCCGCTCAGCGAAAGTCTGGATGCATTTCTGGTAATCATAGGCAATACGAAAGAACGATCTGTCCACAAATTCCTGGATCTTTTTCCGGGCAGGATGAAAGATCAGGGCGGCTCCGAAGGCCGCGAGCGCGGATACGGCCGTATCTGTGATTTCGAACAGATGGGAAAACATCCCCTGCAGGAATCGAACCAGGAACAGGTAGATCCCGACAACGAGGATCGTGAGGAAGGAATAGACCAGGCTGCGGTTGATGACGATCTCTATATCCAGCAGCCGATAGCGGATGATGGCGATAGCGGCCCCCACCAGGGCCAGGGGGGAAAAGGCCATGGCCACTTCCATGGAGACGAGCTCGGTGAGAGTGAGAATTTTGGGCAGCAGATAAAGCAGCACAAAGGGCCCCAATCCAAGGAACAGGCCGTAGAGGAACCATTTGATCCGGGCCCGGACCTCTTCCAAAGGCGACCGTCGGTATATGAGGATGAGGTGAAGCACGGCGGCCAGGAGGCAGGCAAAGACATAGATCCAGAAAAAATATAAAATGAATAGATAGAGGCGGTAGTCTGCAATGGATCGTGTGAAGCTCGAATACAGGAAAAGGGATTCCAGGACCATGATGAACAGAAAAGCTGCCGCATAGATCCAGCCTATCCATGCACGGGGGCTGTCCGGCGAAAAGGTCAGGGAAAAATGCAGCAGGAGGGTCGGCGCTAGGGCATAGCAGATGTAGAAGAAAACAGCAGGGATATAGGACATCCAGGTCATATCCAGGCAGTGGAATCCACCGGTGATGACTTCGGCAGCGGCAAACGTCAGGATACCCCAGTAGAGGAGTCTGGCTCTCACATCCTCCTTTTTCATCACAAAGACCACGAAGCCAATCAAGGTTGAGAGGCCCATGACGATCAAATGGATGTGAGGAAACCGGACGGCCTCAAAATACGAGATGAGCGGAACCGATCGTGAAGATTCCCCACCTTCCCCGCTGAACTCGAGCAGGACCCGGTCGCCCACCTGCTTCCCGCTGATACGGCGGCAGAGGTAATATTCCAGCTCGATCCGCTCTTCGACTTTTCCCCCGTCGAGTCGGACCTGTCCTTTTTCTGCCCCCAGGGATCGATCTACAAGAGCCAGCGCATCCTGAGGAAGCCAGGTTCCGTTCAGCTGCAGGAATCCGTAGATGCTGACCAGCACCAGCACTCCGCCGGCTGCCAACTGGAGCACAAAGTGAGACTTTTTCACATGTCCGCCCTTTTTTTTTCACTATAGCATACTGTGTGCCCGGACCCAATCCTATTTTCAGGCATGGGGTGGAGGCTTATCATCCAAAGGGATCCGGTTCAGACGGTCCCGCAGTCCTCTGGCATCGCCTACATACTTGTCCAGTTCCTGCCAGAAGTTTTTTCCGTGGTTCTTAATCCGCGTATGCATCAGTTCGTGAAGGATCACATAGTCTCGCAGCATCTCGGGGAGTGAGGCCAGCTTGAGGTTGAGGTTGAGGTTGTTCTTTCCGGAACAGCTTCCCCAACGTGTCCTCTGGCACCGGATAAAGATCCGGTTGTAGGTGAATCCATAGAGCCCGGCCAGCTCTTTCACCCTGTGCCGGAGCATGGCCCGGGTTTCTGAGTCAGGGGCCGCTCTCTCCTGCAGCCGGTCAGGAGAACCGGCCGCCTCCTGACGCATCCGCTCCAGGTGTTTTTGGATCCATGCACGTTTATTGAGAACGAAGGCTTCTGCCTGCCTCAGTGACACACCGGGCGGCACGGCCACTCGGATCCTGCCCGGAGGCCTCACTGATATGCTTACGCGTCGAGCACGGGGACTGGGCGCGAAACAGACGCTCCCCACTCCTGCGATGGTTTTGATCCGGGGTGTGCTCATCCCAGGCAGAAGGAACAGACTTCAGGACAGCAATAATGGACGGCCGGCTCAGGACTTTTCACGGGCAGTCTTTTGAAAGGCGGAAACGCCGAGGGTTTTATATCGGTCTGAGGAAATGAGCTTGGTCCGGGCCTTGCCGGGCAGTTCCTCGGCCCCCACCTTCCCGAACAAAGAGCGCTCGAACTCGGCATGGTCGACCTCACGGAACTCGTTGACGCGGTGGGGCGGGAGGATCTCCTGCTTCTGCAGAATGCTCAGCATGTGAACTGTTTTAATACCGAAGTAGCGTTTAAGGAAGATCACGTCCTCGAAATGCAGGCTGCGGGCATGCAGTTCCTTGCTGACGACGTGCTTCAGCTTCCGCGGCGGGACGAGAAAATCATAGGCGAACTGCTGGGCAAATTTCTCCCTGGGGTGATAGAGAGGCAGGTATTCGTCGATAAAGACATCCGGATTGTCCAGGATGGGCCCGGCAAAACGGTCTTTCAGGTAATGGGCATATTCATGAGCCGCCGCTATATGCTGTTCGCCCAGAGGCCGGCTCGCATCGATGAGGGCAAACCCTGCCTGTTCGGCATCGAAGAAAACAAAAATGCCCGCGATCTTGGCAGTCTCGGGTATGACCTGACGCAGGATCCTGAGCCCGTTGAGCTCGAGCAGGGAAAAGATATCCCGGATGGGTTCATCCCCCAGCCCAAGCCGCCTCCGCTCCTCCAGCGCCAGGCGCTCGGCTGAGGCGTTCTGGAAGAAGGGAGCCGGTTCCGCGCGACGTTGAGTCAGGTCTTCGATGCGAAGGTAATCTTCACAATAGCGCTGGAAGCGCCGGATCACGTTCAGAGCTTCCTTGCCGAGCTTTTTCTCCTGGCGCAGAGACTGGAAATTATCCTCTGGTTCCTGGAGAAAATAACCGATGTCCTTGTTCAGGAATCCGGACAATCTCCTGAGCGAATCCAGGCTGGGAGCCCTTTTCCCGATCTCAAGAAGCGAGATGAACTCGCTGGAGAGCCCCACGGCCTTGGACAATTCTTCCTGGGTAATCCCCAGGTTTTCCCTCGCCCGACGTAACTTCGCACCTAATTTTCCCGACATGGCTACCCCTCGTAGGATAAGGCTTTTATAACTGCTGGTTATCCAAAAGTCAAGAAAGCCGTTTTCTTATAACTCTCAGTTATTACACTCACCTGGATTGACTTACCGAAAATCTCTCGGATATAATACTTTTTATTAATTCAAGTAGAAAGTGGATGAAATGACGAACAATAAGATCGCGATCCTGGCTGAAAAGTCGGAAGACAGGTTCTATGACCGACTCCTCAACAACCTGCAGGAAGCTGTCAACATACTGGATCCAGTCCTGAATTTGATTTTTTGGAACGCGTCTTCCGAACAGATGACCGGACATTCGTCCGCTGAAGTACTGGGGAAGGCCTGCCTCAAGAATGTGCTCATCGATCAGGAAGGTGCCGATATCCTCCCCTGCAGTAAAAGCTGCCCGGTTGCCGAGGTCCTGAAAAACGGGGGTGTCCGAAGCTTCGATGCTTACCTGCAGCACAAGGAAGGGCACCGGTTCCCGGTGCACATGCGTATCATCCCCATCAAAAGCCAGGATGGGGAGATCATCGCGGCTGTCGAAACCTTCCGCGAGCTGTCCCCCAAGGTGACCCTCCCGCAGTCCAAGGAAGGGCTGCAACGCATGGGCCTGCTGGATCCCCTCACTTCCATGGGGAACAGGCGCTACCTCGAACTGCATCTCAACTCACGCCTGGAAGAGATGAAACAGCTCGGGCTCTCGTTCGGAGTGCTTTTTATCGATGTTGACGGCATGGAAGACATCAATGAGGCCTACGGGAGCGTTGTGGGGGACAAGGTCCTCAAGATGATCTCGCAGACGCTGTCCAGCAGCACCCGCTTCTTCGAAGTCGTGGGCCGATGGGACAGAGAGCAGTTCCTGGTTGTCCTCCTGAATATCGACCTGGAGAAACTGGACCTGGTCGCCAACAAGCTGCGATTGCTGGCGGAACAGTCCAATCTGCGCGAGGCCGATCTGTTCATCAAGACCACGGTTTCTATCGGCGCGACCCTTGCGAAATCCCGGGACACCGCAGCCAGCCTGGTCGAGAGGGCCGAGAAGCTGGCCGAGCACAGCAAATGGTTGGGCAGGAATCGGGTTTCTGTGAAGCTAGATATAGATTGATAGATCTTCCGGTCCGGAAGAGGGTCCTGCTTATATAATTCTTGGCGAAATAGAGAAGAATGTCTGCAGAGCTCAATCCGGATCCACAGTCCGATATCCAGAGGGATCTGGTCTTCGATGGTGATTCCTTTTCCCGGCCCGGATATGATACACTAGGACGACCATCCCAGTAGAGAGTACAGAATGATACGAATCGACCTGGTCACCGGAGGAGCCGGATTCATCGGCTCCAACCTCGTTCACCGCCTCGTTCAGGAAGGCCGGAGCGTCCGCGTCCTGGACAACTTTTCCACGGGCCGGCAGGAGAATCTGGCCTCAATCCTCACGGATATCGAGCTGATCGAGGGCGACATCCGCAAGCCGGCCACCCTGCAGAGATGCACCCAGGGCGTGGACACGGTGTTCCACTTGGCCGCCATCCCTTCTGTCCCCCGCTCCATCGAGGATCCGCGGCTGAGCAACGACAATAACATCTCGGGGACACTGAATGTGCTTATCGCTGCACGAGATAATCGTGTCCGGCGGCTGATCTTTGCCAGCTCCTCATCCGTGTACGGCGACACGCCGGTACTTCCCAAACATGAAAACATGACCCCAGCCCTGCTTTCCCCCTATGCCCTGAATAAACTGGCAGGGGAACACTACTGCAGGCTCTTTTTCGCACTCTACGGACTGGAAACCGTCTCGCTGCGGTATTTTAATGTCTTCGGCCCCCGGCAAAATCCCGAATCCGAGTATGCCGCGGTCATCCCCAAGTTCATCACCGCAGCCCTCCAGGAAGTCCCTCCGATTATCTACGGAGACGGGGAGCAAACCCGTGACTTCACCTTTATCGAGAACGTAGTAAACGCCAATCTTTTGGCTGCAAGGGCTGCGCGCTGCTCAGGCGAGGTGCTGAACATTGCCACCGGGGAGCGCATGAGCCTCAATCAGCTGGCGTCACACCTGGCGAACATTACCGGGAATCGGATCTCTCCTCAGTATGCGAAAGCCAGGATCGGCGATGTGCGCCACTCTCTGGCAGATATCACCCTGGCACAATCGTTCCTGGGATATGATCCATCCGTCGACTTGAAAACAGGTCTTCAGAAAACCCTCGAGTGGTTCAGGGACACGGGGGAGAAGCAGGCCGCACAACTTCAGTAAGAGACCGCACTATTCGAGGATTGAAAGGAGCTCTATCTCGAACATGAGAGTGGCGTTCGGGCTGATCTGTGTCCCCATGCCAGACTCTCCATAACCAAGCTCCGGAGGCAGCCAGAGCTTCCATTTGGAACCTACGCTCATCAACTGGAGGGCCTCGGTCCAGCCCGCTATAACCCTGTTGACCGTAAAGATGGCCGGAGCCCCACCCGTGTAGGAGTTGTTGAATTCTGTCCCATCCAGTAAACTTCCGATGTAGTGAACCGACACACGGTCAGTCAGCTTAGGCCTTGGTCCGTTCCCTTCCCTCAGAATCTGGTACTGCAGGCCGCTGGGCAGGGTGGCCACTCCTTCGCGGGTTGTGTTCTCCGTTAAGAACGAATCTCCTTCCGACTTGTTCACTTCTCCCTGGGCAGACCGCTCATCTGCGAATCGCTCCCGCAGCTGTTCCTGCATAGCTGCCAGAGCCTGCTGCCTCTCGGTCTGGTCGAGTAAGGGCTGATTCTCCGTAAGCACGTCTTCTATTCCCTGGAAGAGAGCCTCCAGATTGAATCGGGCTTCCTGCTGCTGCAGATTCCTGCCGACTTCGAAACCGACAGCATAGCTGTATAGGTCCTGCACGGTCTCGAGATCGGTTTTTTGCAGGGTTTTTCCGCCGCAGGCACTCAATACCAGCAAACCTGTTATCACGATTATGAGTTTCTTTTTACTGTTCACAGGCCTCTCTCTCAGTACTATGGACTATCTAAGACATTATGCCATAATTTCCTATGGAACAACAAGACATGTCGAAGGCGCAAAGCCCTTGCCATTTTCCCCCTGTTGGAATAGGATAAACAAAAATTACAGGAGTGCCCGATGAAGAGAAGAGAAGCTCTTGTGGCTCTCGGCTGTGTATCCTTGGCCGGCGCTGGTCTTTTTCCGGCATGCCAAGAAAGGAGTCTTTCCGTGAAAAAAGAGATCAAGACTAAAAACGCTCCCCTGGCCATCGGCCCCTATTCCCAAGCCATTGAAGCCAACGGTATGGTGTTCGCCTCCGGTCAGATCGCCATAGATCCGGCCAAAGGAGAGCTGGATGCCGCTCTCAACGTGGAGCTGCAGACCCGGCAGGTTCTCACCAACCTTAAGGCCGTCCTGGAGGCTGCTGGGAGTTCCATGGCAAAAGTGGTGAAATGCACGGTTTTCCTGCAGGACATGGATGATTATGCTGCTGTGAACGCGGTGTACGGCGAGTTTTTTTCGGCCCCCTACCCTGCCCGTGCCGCCGTCGAAGTATCGCGTCTGCCCAAAGACGCCAGGGTCGAGATCGAGGCCATTGCGATCAAGTAGGGCCCCAGACAAGTCCATGGGCACAGCCAGGATCATGGTCTATGAACCGGATCTTTTCCTCATGGACATCGGCCTCAAGGGGACGATGGACGGGATCGAGGCCGCCCGGATCATTCAGGATTCCATGAAGGTCACTGTGATATTCTTGACCGGCTTCACCGATAATGCGACCGTCCTGCGAGCGGAAGACGCGGATACAGCGGGATATATCGTGAAACCGATCTGTGAAGACGAGCTCCAGCAGACCCTGGCCAAGGCCTTGCCTTGAGGCAGGATTCAGCCTATAATCCTACTAATAACATATCATGCCACTCTATGAATTCAAGTGCCCTCGATGTGAGACCCGATTCGAAGCCCTTGTTTCGCTCGGAAGTGAACAGGGCGTCACCTGTGAGGATTGCGGCAGCTCTGATATCCAGAAATGTATCTCGAGCTTCGGAATTGGTGGAGGAGGCAGCCGGATCAAGGCAGACACGGCCGATTGTACATCCTGCACGTCGGGTTCCTGTGCCACCTGCCCCTGAAAGCCACGGCTGCGGTTCCTGGTTTCTGTATTATGATCAGTAGAAAAAGCGGCCCTTTCCTGTGCGTTTGATCCGGATGCTTTCCTCTTGGAGGAGTGTTTGCGAGTACACGGAATTCAGCATCTTACCCTGCATTTCCCAGACGAGGTTCTCTCTGACGTTGCGCAGTGCCGCCCGCCCCATCCTACGCCTCATGCCCGAGGAGTCAGCAAGCGCGTCCAGGGCATCTTTCAGGTCTCCGATGATCTGGCGGGGATCCTCCCACCGGATCTGGATTC
>JBGUED010000016.1:0-14911 GCA_041821525.1 Candidatus Aminicenantaceae bacterium
CATCCAAATGGAGCTCGGGGAAATGGATGAGAGCGGTCGCCGGAGACCCATTCCTATTGAAGGATCGGAGTTCACCGTTGAATTGGACACTCTGGTTTCCGCCATCGGTGAGAGACCCGACCTCTCTTTTATCCAAGGAGGAGACGGCCTCAAAAGCACGAAGTGGGATACCATTGTGGCGGACAGTAAAACCCTGCTCACAACTTGTGACGGTGTCTTTGCTGGAGGCGATGTTGTGACGGGTCCGAATACCGTCGTGGACGCTATCGCCGCCGGGAAGACTGCTGCCAACTCCATTGATCGATACCTCATGGGGAAAAGTCTGGATCCTGATTACACTCTAAGCCGCCCTTCCATGTATGTGGAACCGGTCGAGCTGACTGAGGAAGAGATCGAACATGCCCGAAGACCCTCCATGCCGCGTTTGCCCGTCAAGGCACGCCAGAAGAATTTCAGTGAAGTGGAACTAGGAATGACCGAAGACCTGGCAGTAAAAGAGGCGCGGCGTTGTCTGAGATGTGAGCTGGAAACCCAGGATGGGAAAAAGGCATTAGGAAGGGAAAAATGATCACATTTATCATGAACAGACTCGAAGTTAAAGTAGAAGAAGGCTCGACCATCTTAGAGGCAGCCAAATTTTATGGCCTGGAAATCCCTACGATCTGCCACAATGATGGCCTCAGCAACTACGGGGCCTGCCGTCTGTGTCTGGTCGAGATCGGCGAAGGAACAAACACCAAGCTGGTCAGCTCCTGCACCTATCCGGCCCAGGAAGGGCTGGTGGTCCATACCGACACCCGCCGCGTCCTGGAGGCACGGAAGATGATGATCGAGCTCATGCTGTCTACGGCACCAGGTTCGAAGATCCTTCAGGACATGGCCGCTAAGATGGGAGTCAGACAGCAGCGGTTCGAGCTCCGGAACGAGGAGTGCATGTACTGCGGGCTGTGTGTGCGGATGTGCGCGGAGCAGATGGACGCCAGAGCCATCGGATTTCAAAATCGTGGCTATCAGCGTAAGATCTCGACGCCCTTTGACGTGAAATCCAAGGAGTGCCGACTCTGCGGAGCGTGCATGTACATCTGCCCGGCCTGCGCGCTCCGTTGTCAGGGGCCGGATGCCGACACGGCCATCTGCAACGGATGCCTCGACATGGACCCCACCTGTGTGGACGTCTACGACGAGCTGCAGTGCTGGATGTACGATCACGGCCAATGCGGAACCTGTGTCCGCAAACCCTCAGACGTCGCTGATGACATCGAGGAGCCCAAAGAGAAAAATGCCTAGCATGCTTCTCTATATTCATACAATTATCTGTAAATCATAGGAGGAATCAGAATGTCTTATACAAAACTCAACAGAAGCGCAGCCACTTTGACCAAGAACAGGACCGAAGGTTCTGTCAGCCCCTTCAGCGGGATGTGTGTGACCTGTGTCGACGGCTGTATCGGAATGTGCGAGATCGGCAAGTCTGCATACCGCGGCTCCGAAGTCCTGTACCCCCAGCCCTTCGGCATCATCACCGCGGCCTCGGAGAAGGACTACCCCGTGGATCTGTCCCACTTCAGCGTGCTGGGAACCGCGGTCGGCGCCCACGGTGTCAAGGCCGATCCCGACCATGCCACCTTTGAAAAAGTCGATGTCGCGGCCAAGATCGGCGTGAACAAAGACATCAAGCTCAAGGTCCCTTTTATCGTTCCGGGCATGGGCTCCACCAACGTGGCCAAACAGAACTGGAAGGGCCTGGCCATCGGCGTCGCTATCAGCGGCGGCATCCTGACCATCGGTGAGAATGTCTGTGCCATGGACGAGGATTCCGTGATCGAGAACGGCCGCGTGCTCCGCTCCCCTGACATGGAAAACCGGATCAGATGGTTCCAGGAATGGGCAGACGGATACGGCGATGTGGTCGTGCAGTCCAACGTGGAGGACACGCGGCTGAAGGTCCAGGAATACGTCATCGAGAAGCTCGGTGTCGAGACCGTCGAGCTCAAGTGGGGCCAGGGAGCCAAGGACATCGGTGGAGAGGTCAAGATCAAGAAGCTCTCCAAGGCCCAGGAACTCAAGCGCAGGGGCTACATCGTGCTCCCTGATCCTGAAGATCCCCATATCATCAAAGCTTTTGAGAGGGGCGCCTTCAAGGAGTTCGAGAGACACTCCCGCCTGGGTATGGTGGAGATCGATTCCTTCATGGCCCGTGTGGAGGAGCTCAGGGCCGCCGGCGCCAAGCGTGTTTTTCTCAAGACCGGAGCCTACCGGCCCGCAGACCTGGCCCGCGCAGTCAAGTATGCCTCGATAGCCAAGCTCGACCTGCTGACCGTGGACGGAGCCGGAGGCGGGACCGGGATGAGCCCCTGGCGCATGATGAACGAATGGGGAGTCCCGAGTGTGGAACTCTGGTCCCTGACCTATGAGTACTGCAGGAAGCTGGATGAGAAGGGTGAGTTCGCACCCGACATCTGCTTTGCCGGAGGTATCACCTTCGAGGATCAGATCTACAAGGCCCTGGCGCTGGGTGCGCCCTATGTGAAGGCCATTGGTATGGCCCGGGGACCCATGGCCGCGGCTATGGTCGGAAAGACCATCGGCAAGCGGATCGCAGAAGACCAGATCCCGGTCTATGTCGAGCGCTTCGGCAGCAAGAAGGAAGAGATCTTCGTCACCGCTTCCGACCTGAAAAACGAGTACGGCGATCGCTTCGAGGAAATCCCACCCGGTGCCTTGGGAGTCACGGGTTACTTCACGAGACTGAACCAGGGCCTGCGCCAGCTCATGGCCGGCAACCGGAAGTTCAACCTTGGCTATATCGAGAGGGACGACTTGGCTTCGCTCACCAGGGAAGCCGCCGACATCAGCAAGATCCCCTATGTGATGGATGTCGACAAGGAAGAGGTCGAAGAGATCCTGAACAGCTGATCCATACGCTGTAACACGGAATACCAGGGGGTGGGACCGGCCTGAGAGGGCCGGTTTCTCCCCCTTTTTTTCTGCCACATTTTTTCTGCAGCGTGTTGTGCTTAAAAGGAGCGGGATGGTATACTTTCTCTCTTAAAAATGGACCATCACACCATACGAGGAGGACAACCATGGACAGGATGAAGGTTATCATAATGGGCTGCGGCATCATGGGCCGCAGGGTAGCAGAGGCATTGCTGCCCAAACAGAGCTTCGAGATAGTGGGCGCCCTTGACATCAACCCGGAGCTGGCAGACAGAGACCTGGGAGAACTGTTCTCGAGCCCACAGGACACCGGCATTGTCATCGGGAACGATGCGGAAGCGCTGTTCGCGCGGGTGAAAGCAGACGCCGTGGTTCTGACCACCCTGTCTCATCTTACATCCGTGCTTCCTCAGATCGAGCAGTGCATCCAAGCGGGCTTGAACATCGTGTCGACCTGCGAAGAGCTGTCCTACCCCTGGAAGCGCCACCCTAAGCTGGCCTCTCGAATCGACAAAATGGCCAAAGAAGCCAGCGTGACCGTGGTGGGGACCGGGATCAATCCCGGGTATTTGATGGACTCGCTGCCCCTGGCGCTCACCTCACCCTGCCTGCGCGTCGATTCCATACAGGTGACACGGATGATGAATTCCGCCCTGAGGCGCATCCCCTTCCAGAAAAAGGTGGGGACCACTATGACTCCCGAGGAGTTCCGCCAGAAGATCGCTGACGGGATCATCACCGGGCATGTGGGCCTGCTGGAGTCGATCAACATGATTGCCTCAGGGCTGGGATGGGAGCTGGATAAGGCCGTGGAACTGCCTCCAGAGGCCGTGATTGCAGAGACGGAGACACCGAGCGGGATGGGAACCGTGCAGCCTGGTGATGTGATCGGCCTGAGGAGTATGGCTTATGCCGAGAAGGATGGAAAAAAGGTCATCACCCTGGAATTTGTAGCCAACGCCGGTATCAAACAAGAGTATGACGAGATCATGATCAAAGGCGAACCCGACATACACCAAAAGATCCTGGGTGGTGTCCACGGAGACACGGGGACCGTGTCCATGACCATCAACACCATCCCCCAGACCATCGCTGCGGTACCCGGTCTCAAGGTGATGAGCGAGCTCCCCGCCCCCTGCGCCACTCGATAAATAAAGGGGAAAAGAGAGAAATAAAGGGGAAGAAATAACAGGGAGAAATAAAGGGGATAGGTACATTTAAAGCTTTAAATGTACCTATCCCCTTTATTTCTTTTATTTCTTATCCCCTTTATTTCTTTTCCTATTTTCTTCCCCTTTATTTCTCCCCATTTATTTGCGGAATTTCTTGATAAACTCTTCGACTTCGGGCACCCCTCCCTGATAGATCAGGTAGCCATTGTAGGGTTCCCGCTCGGTGATGTCATCGTTTACGGGCGTCAGCATGATCTTCTGGACCTTCTCCAGGTCATCCGTTTGGCCCAGTGCCCAGCCCAGTTTTATGTAGGCGACCTCAGGCAGCATGTTCTGCAGGGGGATGACGCCCAGGGCCAGCATGTCACGTCCGGTCTCGTACACATACATGTGGACATAACCCCACAGCGTCTGCACGGTCATGTAGACAGCTACCCCCTTTTCCACGGCCCGCTTGATGGCCGGGTAAAGCGGCTTGTTCACATGGCCGAGGCCCGTCCCTGCGATCACGATCCCTTTATAGCCGTTATCGACCAGGCAGTCGATGATATCCGGCATCATGTTGGGATAGTAGTAGACGATCGTGACCTTCTCCTCGAAATAGGGCAGGGCAGTCACCTTCCTGTCTCTGCGGCGCGGATTGTAAGGATGCTTGAGCATCTCCACGCCGTCCCGCACAACCTTGGCCAGCGGGATGTCTCCGATGGTCCGGAAAGCGGAGCGGTAGGAGGAGTGCATCTTGCGGACACGGGTTCCCCGGTGCAGGAATCCGTAGTCATCCGAGGTGGGCCCGAACATGCTCACCATGACCTCGGCGATATCGGAATGCCCTGCCGCATAGGCGGCATGCATCAGGTTCAGGGCGGCGTCCGAGCTAGGCCGGTCAGAAGACCGCTGCGAGCCCACCAGCACCACCGGCACCGGGAGACCTTCCAGCATGTAGGTCAGGGCGGCGGCCGTGTGGTGGAGCGTATCGGTCCCGTGCCCGATGATGACCCCATCGATCCCCTTCTGGATCTCCTTGGCAATGGCCACGGCCAGGGTTTTGTACTGCTCCGGCCCCATGTTCTCACTGAAGACCGCAAACAGTTTGTCGGTGGTCAGGTTGCAGATATCCGCCAGTTCAGGAACGGCGCCGTACAGCTCTCCCGGGGAAAAGGCCGGGATCACAGCCCCCGTGCGGTAGTCCAGCCGGGAGGCGATCGTGCCTCCGGTCCCGAACAGCTTGACATTGGGTTTGTCATCCGAGTACGGGAATTCCTTTTCAGGGATCTGGTAATGTGCCTTCTGATACCCCAGCTCTGTGATGGATCGAATGGTGTCGACCTTGATCCCGATATTGTAGCCCGTGGCGATCTTAAGGACGATGTGCTGGTCGTCATCGCTCTCCGATCGGGGCAGGATGGTCCCCTCAAAAAGTCCGCGGGTCGTGTCCACTCTGACCAGGCCCCAGACACGAGCGTGAAAGCCCTGCAGGACCTTCAGCGCCTGACCTTTGTAGCCCTGGAAGATGTCGTCGCTCATCGTCCCGCACCTTCCCGGCTCGAATGGGCCCGGGCCTGAGAGTTATTTTCCCTGACGTGTCGATGGAGCTCAGGAAGCGAAATGTTGCCCCGAGCAGAAGGCCGCAGCTGGCCCATCATCCAGCGAGTTCGGGCCCCGGAGTCTTCAGAGATCCCGGACTCCTCTGCGATCGTGCCGAGGACGGGGATCCTCCCCAAAATCTCCGCCTCCGAGACCTTCTTGAACTGGATGGTCGCCAGGCCCGATTCGATATCCATCTGGGGATGCTGATACCGCTCCCCGATCATCTCCCGAGCAAGGGCAGGCTCGATGCCTTCCTTTTTGAGGTGCGCTATCAGGTCGTAGATGATCTCATAACGGAAATCCGGGGACCGGGGATACTTCCCCTCCACATGCTTCAGCGTGTGACCGAACAGGGTACCGGCAAATACCGGATCGACCTCAAGCTCCTCGATGATGCGTGTTAATAACGGAAATAGGTTGTTGCGCAGGATGTAGGGATAGGCGTCCTCGGGGATTCCCCAGTCCATCATCCGGGCGGACATATCATGGACATCGAGCGGGAGCCGGCTCCGAATCTCCTCAATGGTGTCGTAGTCCAGAGAGATGGGCACGGAGTCCGTATCCGGGTACATCCGATTAGGGCCGGGCAGCACTCTCTCAAATACCGTGGTCCCGTCGGAAAAGGATTTTCGGCTTTCCCGGGGCACACCCTCGAAGGCCAGCTGACACCGCTCCTCCACGGTTTCCAGGGCAGTGGGGATATCCTCCTCAGGCCCCCAGAGCAGGACCAGGGCATCTTCCTCGTCAGCCTGCAGTTCATTCCGGATGCGATCCCAATATTCTGGGGGAAGGACAGGATCGAGCTCTTCGGAGTGGATCATGTTGGGCTTCTCGATGCAGGCAATGACCTTCAGCCGGCCGCTCAGCTCATCTGCGAACATTTTTCCCGGCTGGGTGAAATGCGAAAGGATACCCCGAAAACCCGGGAGCCTCAACGTGGCACAGCCATTCCCCGGTTCACGGGCATTGGCGACCTCCGGCTGGATCAGCCCATACTCTTCCGCATCCAGGGATTTTGAAGTGATCCGCCAGCCTCGAGGATTCTGGACGGTTTTCTTGAGCAGGTCCCGGATCCGCAGGAGGGACCACTGCCGGAAGACCTCGTTGTGGGTCAGCTCCGGGATCCACCGGTTGTGCGATACACCCTTGATCTCGACCCTGTCTCCTCCCCGGCAGCTGACATTGACATCCTCTCTCCCCGCACCGATGCCGACCAGCACTTTTCCGGTGCTGCGGTTCAGGAAGCGGATATACTGGGCGCCTTCCTGCACCTCATCGGGATGGGAGAAATCCGGATAGGTCACCGTCTCGATCAAGGGCATGCCGAGCCGGTCAGTCTGGTACACGCGGACGTGCCCCACATCCGAAACTTCCCGGCAGGAGTCCTCCTCCAGGGACAGCTGAATGATGCGGACCGTCTTGTTCTTCAGCTGGATCGCGCCTTCCACACCCAGGATGGCGGTCCTCTGGAAGCCGGTGGGGATGCTCCCATCCAGATACTGTTTGCGGATAATGTGCACCTCCCCCACGATGTTGAGCCGGCACAGCAGCGAGAGCTCGAGGGCGATCTCCAGCGCCTCCCGATTCAGGGGAAAGGGAGGCGTGTCGTCGATGTCATAGGTGCAGGCGGTCTCATTCCGGATCTGGTACACGATCTGCTTCCGGGTCTTGAACTCCATCAGGGCGGTGCCGTCATACTCGCCCAGCTCGCTCAGGGTGGGCCGCATGTGCCGGATGATCTCCGCATCATACTCGCCTTTCCGGTTGTACCGGCCGGCCGGACAGTTGCAGAAGAGCTTTTTCTGTGTTTTCAGCTGCTGATGGACCTCAATCCCGGACTTGAAACCCACTCGGTCGTAATCCTCCTGCGTGGCCTTGGCTCGAGGGACATACCCCACGGCCTCGCGTGAGGTTTGGTAGTTCAAATCGGGATCGAACTTTTTGGCGCTCATCTGCTCCTTTTTCTCGATAAGGACGGTATTGTAACAGAAAAGCCTTGGGGAAATCTAATAGTGAAACCTTTTCCGCTTAGATTCCGTCTATAGATATGAACGGATAAATGAGACAATACAAGGCAATACAATGAAGATAAAAACCATGATCGGGATGGGATTGGCGGCGGTCCTGTTCTCTCCGATACCTGTCCTGCTGCTGCTTATTCTGATCTGATCAGCAAATATGAAACCTATCACTGGGCATAATAGCCCTTCCGGTGGGTGATCCTGTAATCCTTGTCCTTGATCTTGATCTCGATGGTCTTGAAGTTGCCATCCTTAACATACTCCCGGGGAGAGTAGTACAGCAGATAAGAATACTCTGTAAGTATTGCGGTCGACTTGAAGGCCGCGGCCGGATTCTGCGAGTTGTCCACCACCCCACCCGTTGCCTCCGCCACCTGGGAGAAGACCATGTACACATCCTCGGACTGCTCCCGCATGTAGACTCCGGAGACGCTCTCGGGCTTCTTGTCCATAAAGAAGAAATTGAAGAGCACCGCCGCATCGGAAAAAGCCCGGCTAAGCTGATCCACATCCAGGGTCAGCTCCCGATGATATGCCTGGAACAGGTCCTGTATCTGCCCGATGATGTTGTAGTCGTCGTGATACTGCATCTGGATCTGGCCCAGGAGCGAGGCCTGGATCTCAGGGCGGAACTCCCGTTCATAGAAGAAGTAGACGGTCTTCTGCTCTTCGATTCTCTTCATCTGAGACGCGAAGCGCAGGATCCATTTCTCATCGATCAGCCGGAGCTCCTCCATCCTGCCCAGCGTGTCTCGGTAGCGGGGGAGCAAAAACTCGAGGCTCTGGATCCCCACGGAGTCCGAAGAATCCATATCCGCCATCCCGGAAGCCCCCCCCTGGGCCGCGGAGATGGAACGTATGATCCGCCTCAGCTCCTTGAGCAGGTTTTTGTACTCCATGGCCCCGATACCGGCATCCTTACGGATGATGGTCTGCATGTCCTTGACCAGAGTTTCTTTGGGGATGGTCCTGGCCCTTTCCGCCGGGAGGTTGTAGTTCTTGATCGGGGTCTGAATCACCAGGTCATCGCCCGGTTGGTAGACGTGATTGAAGAAATATTCGATGGCCTCGGTCATCTTGGGATTGTAATTCAGGACCTGAAAGAAAAAATAGAACTGCCGACCGACCATGGGCATGTAGTCCCTGGTGGCATCCATGCGTTCGATCTCGCCGTTCCGGGTGAGATACAGTGCTGTGACGTCCTGAGGCTTGCCGTCCTCATAGACCTCGAAGTCGGCCATGGTCAGGTCGAGCACGAACCGCTCCCCCTCGAAGACACGGAGGGGGACCTGGACATTGGTCACCACGACCTCGTGCTGCTCCTGGTGAAAAGCTGGATTCGATGTCAGGAACAGGAGGATGGAGACCAGGATCACAAGAATAAGGATCTTTTTCACGATTTACCCCCCGTTATATATTGCAGTTATATGTCTCTAATTGTATATACCTTAAATCCGCTCTCTTTGATGCATTCAGAAGCAAGAAGTGTGCCACATCATACAAAATCCCGGGTCTGGAATCACGCTCTTGGGGAATCCACCAGGAATTCAGAACAGTTATCAATTCCCAGTGCAAAGGCGGATTTGTATCTGTAAATATTGTTTACAAATGAGTCTCCGTTAGACCCCTTGGCCGGGCCTTCCCCCCATCCCCACAATCTGTTAGAATGAGGGAGATCGAGAGAAGAGGTCACAACGGGCTGAATCCCATGAAAGCACCAACCGGTAGAGCCGAGGAATCGTCGGAAAGACGCGGATCCTCCCGCTATGACTCCGTCCATAAAATGAACTACAAGGCCCTCATACCCAGGGAGGGGCAGGGATTCACCCAAAACATCAGCCAGGGGGGATTCGCCCTGCTGCTGGATGATGAAGTGCCGCCCGGCGCTGTCCTGGAACTGAAGTTCGAGAATTCCAGCAAGGTGACCCAGCCCGAACGCGCGATCGTCAAGGTCATGTGGCAGAAGAACCACATCGCAGGCGTCAAGCTCCTGGGTCGCTAGATCTGATCCTAGACGGCCTAATCCGCCAGATAACCGGCCCGGTGGAGGACTTTGTATTTCTTCCCCTTGACCTCGACCCTGATGTTGCGGAATTTTCCATCAGAGGCATAATCCTTGGGAGTGTAATAGAGCAGGTAGACAGCCTCGATAGCCTGGAGCTCTCCATCTTCATAGACCAGGAAATCCCGGATGCTCAAGGCAAAAAGTGTGCCAGCCTTTGTCAGGCATGGACCTGCTGTACAGTGTCCTGGATTCGAGACAGGTGTCGCCAAATACTATCAGAAAGAAAACAGCATCTTGAGAATCCCGTTCGATCCGGGGATGAACATAACACCAGACGTCTTGGTTACAAGAAATATTCCATTCTTTTCTTGCCTGCGCGGGTGGTTTTGATGTGTAATACTTTTTTTCAGGACATTGGGAAGCCTGGACCGGAAAAGCCGGCATCCCAGCACAATTCGAGTAAAGGAGAACACTCATGTTTCCAGCACAGACATACATCCAGCGGCGCCGCCGCCTTCGCAGCCAGGTCGGATCCGGTGTCCTTCTATTCCTGGGCAACGATGAAAGCCCCATGAACTACGCGGACAATCCCTTCCATTTCCGGCAGGACAGCACATTCCTGTACTTTTTCGGATTGAGTATGCACGGCCTGGCGGCCGTGATCGATGTGGATGAGGGAAGGGAAGTCCTGTTCGGAAACGACCTCACGGTGGAGGACATTGTGTGGATGGGAGCTCAGCCGACCCTGGCTTCAAAATGCCGCGATATCGGGATCGAAGAGGTCCAGTCTTCAGCAAAGCTCAAGGAGTATCTGGCCGACGCCCGGGCCAAGGGCCGGACAATCCACATCCTGCCGCCCTACCGGGCCGAACATGGGATCAAGCTCTGGGACCTGCTGGGGATCCTGCCCGACCAGGCACCGGAGGCGGTTTCCGAGGAATTCATCATGGCTGTAGTGGATCAGAGGAACACCAAGTCCGGCGAAGAGATCGAGGAGCTCGATTGGGCAGCCAGCATCTCGGCGGACATGCACCTGGCCGCCATGGAGATGATCCGCCCGGGCCTGACCGAAGCCGAGATCGCAGCGGCTGTGCACAAGGTCGCCCTGGCTGCGGGAGGGCAGTTGGCCTTCCCCATCATCGCCACTATCCACGGGGAAACCCTGCACAACCACTATCACGGCAACGTGCTCAAGGGTGGGGACATGTTTCTGCTGGATGCCGGAGCCGAGACCGCCATGGGCTATGCGGGTGACCTTTCGAGCACCGTGCCGGTGGACGCGCGCTTCACGCCGCGCCAGAAGGAGATCTACCAGGTCGCGTTCGACGCACACGAGGCGGCGGTGGAGGCGCTCAGGCCCGGTATCCCCTTCCGCGATGTCCACCTCCTGGCCTGCCGGACAGTGGCCCAGGGGCTCAAGGCCCTGGGATTCATGCAGGGAGACGTAGACGAGGCTGTGGCTGCTGGGGCCCACGCGCTGTTCTTCCCTTGCGGGACCGGGCACATGATGGGCCTGGATGTGCACGACATGGAGAACCTGGGTGAAAAATATGTCGGATACGGCGGTGAGGAGAAGAGCACGCTGTTTGGGCTCAAGTCCCTGCGCCTGGCACGTAAGCTGGAGCCGGGATTCGTTCTGACCGTGGAACCGGGCATATACTTTATCCCCGAACTCATTGACCAGTGGAAGGCGGAAGGCAGGCACTCCCAGTTCATCAACTACACCAAGGTGGAAACCTGCAAAGACTTCGGCGGCCTGCGGAACGAGGAGGACTTCCTGATCACGGAGACAGGATATAGATTACTTGGAAAACCGATTCCCAAGAGCATTGAAGAGGTAGAAGCGACCAAATGCTAAGCAATACCGTGAAAAACACGCTTAGACCCCAGACTTGATTTCACCATCAAACTTCGATAAGAACCTTCAGACTGTGGTCGCCGTATTCCTCGATGTATTTGTAAGCCGCGGCATACTGTTCGAGGGGGAAGCGCCGGGTGATCAGAGGATCCAACAGGACGCCACCCGATCGGATCAGCTCGATGGCCGTGTGATAATCCTGAGCCTGGTACATGAGCGTGCCTATGAGCCTCAGTTCCTTGTCCTGCACCTGCCCCAAATCGACCATGGGCCTCTCACCGAATACTCCCACCACGATGATGTCCGTGCCCTTGCGGGCCAATCCGATGGCCTGTTCAATGGTCTCCTGGATCCCCACGCACTCCAGGATGGCGTCGGCCCGGTCAGGACCGAAGGCCGCATCGATCTGCTCCTCCAGAACATCGTCGGCCACGTTCACGGCGTGTTCGATCCCGCAGGCCCGAGCCACTTCCAACCGGGAGGAGCTGACGTCCGTGATCATCACAGACGCCGCTCCCAGGCCCCGGGCGGCCTGGGCTGTCAGGTTGCCAATGGGCCCTGCCCCGAGCACCAGCAGGTTCTTGCCAGAGACGTCTCCCAGGCGTCCGAGAGCATGCATGCCCACCGCCACAGGCTCGACCATGGCGCCGTGATCGAAGCTCATGTCCGAGGGCAGCTTGACGACCAGGTCCTGGTCAACCGGGATGAATTCCCGGGCCGCGCCGTCGGCCTGGCAGCCGATCACCTTCAACTCATTGCAGATGTGATAGCGGCCGTGAGTGCAGGGATGGCACGCCCCGCAGACCAGCTGAGGCATGACCGTAACCCTGTCTCCCAGGTCTAGCCTGTCGACACGGCTGCCGAGCTCCACGACCTCTCCAGAGAACTCATGTCCCTGCACGATCGGGCAGCTGATGTAGGGATGCCTGTCATAATAGGCGTGGATGTCCGAGCCGCAAACCCCGATCCTCTTGACTCCGATCAGCGCCTGCGAGTCTTCGGGGACCGGCCTTGCCACGTCTTCCAGGACCACAGTTTCCGGTTCGATCAAACGGACCTGTTTCATGCTTGTCTCCTCAGCGAACCTCCTAAAAGGCGCATTGTTCGCTCATTCCCCGGTTCGAGACAGGGTGATCCTTACAGGCGCGCGGGCTTCCCAGGCGATCCAGATCAGGAGATCCGTTCCCTCCAGAGTGCGGCTGTATCCCAGCCGGTATCCTTTTTCCTGGTTGAGTTTTGTCCCGTCGATAGCCACCTGAGGCGTGCTGTCCCCCCAGCCCTCGATCACGAGGCAGGCGTTCATCAGCGGGGATTCCGGCCCGGCTGCCAGCTCCAACTCGGCTCCGGGATTTTCAGGTTCCGTGCACTTGAGGAAGTAGGCCCGCTGGGAAAAGTCGTAGCCGGCGTCCGAGAGGTCACCGGATATCACCCTGAGCTCGGGCGCCCGGATCCAGGACTTGGCCAGGGGGAGCAGCCGGTCGAAGGGCTGGTCGTGCATCCCGTACAGGGAGCTCACCCAGTGCCGGCTGCCGCTTTCATGAATGACCGGATCGGTGATGGGGAATCCCAGGAAGCTGGCGGCCCGATCGATCGTCCTCTGCGTGCGCCCGTCACAGCACATCTGTCCCACGGGCCAATGGCTGCAGGATCCGGGGCGGGAAAGGGCCGAGATGTTCATATCCTTGAGATAGTGCATCTCCCCGCCAGGTTCGAAGATTATGAAAGGCTTGTTGGCGGCCTTCAGGTTGTGCATCTGGATCATGGGGTTCTCGGGGATGGGCTTGCCGGTCTTGGGGGGAGGATCGGCGATGTAGTGGAACATCTGCGTCTCCCCCTCGAGGTTAGCGATCGTGACATACTGTTCGTTGACCACATCCCCTTGTACCTGTCCGGGCCCGGTCAGTGGGATGGATTCCTGGAACTGGCGAGGCCGCCCCAGGGACCCCTTCTCCCAGGTGTATTTGCGGATCCCGGTCTGGTCCGGATAGAAGTAGTAGTATTCGTCCACCCAGCAGCCCCAGCCGGTCCGTGGATCCACTCTCCAGTGGTTGTCGTAGGCGCTGACCGGGGCATAGCGCCAATGGACCACGATCCGCGCCGGCGTGTTCTCGATGATACGCACCTGGGAATAGCGGGTGTGCCGGTCCTGCATGTGCTCGAAGCAGCCCTCCTGGTCATCCCAGGCCTCCACACTCTGGTCGGTCATCCAGAGGTTGTTCTCCGTCACCCAGGCGGGCGAATACCGGGTCCCACGCCAGAACACGACACGCACCGGGGAATCGTCGAACTGCACAACCACATCCGGATGATCGGCGATCCGCCAGAGGTCATCCCACTCCCAGTAATACTTCAGGTGGGTATAATACGCACCGAACCGGCCCGGGCCCTGAGGCCCCGAAGGGAGCACACGCAGGGGGATGTCCGGAGTGGCCGAGGGCACGCGCGAAGTGAAGGCCTGGCCCAGTTCCCGGGCGGTCATGGACCGAGCGTGGATCGCGACCTCGTCCAGTATGGCGTCCAAAGAATACCAGCCGGGTAAGGTCCCGTGCTCCCTGTGAATGTAAGCCGGTTCAGAGGGCTTGGAGACCGAGCCGATGACGAGATCGGCGCGGCGGGGAGGTGTCATCTCCCCCCTGAATTCCAGGCGGCCCTGCTCCCGGCCATTGATAAAGACGGTGAGGCCCGATCCAGGATCGAACACGCCGGCGATATGGGACCAGGCCCTGAGCGGAATCTTTGTCCGCGATATGCAGGTCCTCCAGGCGCTGCCGGAGAAAATCTTGACAGCCAGCTCTCCATCAGGACCGACCTCCAGCGCATACCCTGCCGTGTCCGTGCTGTGGCTCAGCACCGGGCACCAGTTCCAGGGATAGGCGGCCAGGGCTACCCAGGCTTCGAGCGTGAAGGAGGAGGGAAGCTGCGGGGCTTTGGAACCTTTCCTGGTCACTACAGTCGTGTAGCCGTCGAATTTCAGGGCCTGGCCCGATACGCCCCTTACAGTCCTGAAATTTCCAGAGATCGGATCGGCTGTGCCGCTAATAGTATCTAAAACCGACGATGCCGCTTCCCCCTCGAAGGACCACAGGGCCAGGGGCGTGCCCTCTTGGCAAACTCCATCCACGATCGAAAAGCTCAGCATCAGGACTGCTGCCACCAGAACCGGCAGTAGCCGAGAGCCAGGATGTGTCCTGAAGAGTATTGTTTTCATTCTCACTCCTTCCTTGAGACAGAATTCCCTCTTTAAGAGGCGCCAGGCTGTGCGGCCGGGGACGCTGTGGATCACTTCTGGCAGCTCTCCTTCAGCAGTTCGTAGACACCGGCAAGGTCC
>JBGUED010000017.1:0-14303 GCA_041821525.1 Candidatus Aminicenantaceae bacterium
GCGCCTGGGCTTCGCCCTGTACCCTCAGGTTCCAGTAGACCTGGTTGAGTCCGCGGTTCTGCGTCCCCCGCAAGGCGGTGACCTTGTTTCCGTCACGGTCATAGATCGCAAGCGAGAATCGAGTCCCTGAGGCGGGCTTTTCCTTGAGGAAATAGCTGATGCCGACCCCGGGCCGCGGATTGGGGCCCGCGTAGGGTTCCGGCCCCGAGTACATGGACTGGCTTCTGTAGGAATAGAGCGTGGCCGGCCGGAGGTCGAAGAGCGTACAGTCACGGGAAAGCGCCTCGGGCGTGAGGCCCTGCAGCGGGGTGATGTCGTCCAGGACCCAGAGACCCCGGCCGTGGGTGCCCACCAGCAGGTCGTGATCCCTGGGATGGACCTGGATGTCGCGCACAGCAACGGTCGGGAACCCGTTCCGGAAGGGGATCCACTCATTTCCCCTGTCAAAGCTCAGAAACAGCCCGAACTCGCTCCCCACGTAGAGCAGGTCGGGATTGACCGGATCTTCCCGCACCACATGCAGGTAGCCCAGTTCCGGCAGATCAGCGGCCAGCGAGGTCCAGGTCCGGCCGTAATCCTCAGTCTTGTACACATACGGCCTGTAATCATCCCAGCGGTGGCGGTCGAAGCAGGCGTAGGCCGTCCCCTCGGCGAAGTGGGAGGCCTCGATACGGGTCACCCAGCACTCCGGAGGCAGGCCCTTGATGTTCTGGGTGAGGTCGGTCCACGTGGTCCCGCTGTCCTGTGTCAGCTGCACCAGCCCGTCGTCTGTCCCGATCCAGATCAGGCCCTGTTTTAGCGGAGATTCGGAGATCGTGTAGATGGTGCAGTGGATCTCGGCACCGGTGTTGTCGGGAGTCACACCTCCGGAATCTTTCTGCTTTCCCAGATCGTTGGAGCTGAGATCGGGGCTGATCCTCTCCCAGGAGCTTCCCCCATCCGTGGTCTTGAACAGGAAGTTGCCGCCGAAGTAGACTACACGGCGGTCATGGGAAGACATCAGGATGGGCGAGTTCCAGTTGAAGCGGTAGGGCGGCTCATCCAGGGGAGCCACGGGTTTGATGTCCTGGGAGTCTCCGGTCTTGACGTCGAAGCGCGTGATCCCGCCCATGTGGGCATTGCGGAAGATCGTGGAGTAATCCTCCGGGTCCGGCTGGATGTAAAAGCCGTCGCCTCCTCCGATCACGTACCAGTGGAAGTTCATGATGCCGCTGGGATCAAGCGAGTTGATGGGAGCGCCCCAGCTGCCGTTGTCCTGAAGGCCCACATAAGCATAGTAGGGGTCCCGCATGTCGTAGCCCACCTGGTAGACCTCGGACCAGGCGTTGGTTTTGACGCTGTGCCAGGACTTTCCGCCGTCATAGGAGATGTCGATACCACCGTCGTTGCCGTCCAGCAGGTGAAGGGAGTTGTGTGGATTAACCCAAATCATGTGGTGGTCGGGGTGTGTCCCTCCCGAGATGCGGGAAAAAGTCTTGCCGCCGTCACGCGAGACATAGGAAGATCCGGAGTACACATACACCACCAGGTCGTTATTGGGATCCAGGGTGATCTTACTGTAGTAGAACGGCCGGAAGTTCACGCGGTCAAAGGTCTGCTTGTCGCCCATGCGCCTCCAGGTCTCGCCTTTGTCCTCGGACCGGTAGATCCCGCTGTTGGCGTTCTCGACCAGGGCGTAGACCACTTCGGGCCGGCTGCGGCACACATCCAGTCCGATACGGCCGTAATCACCCGAGGGCAGTCCCTTGTGGATCTTTTTCCAGGTCTCTCCCCCGTCGGTGGTCTTGTGAATGGCGCTGCCCGAGCCTCCGCTCCGGAAATGGAAAGGCTTGCGCCGGTAGTCCCAGGTCGCAGCGTACAGGATGCGGCTGTTGGAGGGATCTATGGCCATATCTGCGACACCCGTGTCCTCGTTCACATACAGGATTTTATTCCAGGTCTTGCCCCCATCCGTGGTCTTGTACACGCCCCGCTCCTGATTGGGGCCCCACAGGTGACCCAGGGCCCCGATGTAAACGATTTCAGGATCGTGCCGGTCGATAATGATCTGGGAAATATGCCGGGTGTCCTTCAGCCCCATGTTTTTCCAGGTCCTGCCGCCATCTTCGGACTTGTATACTCCGTCACCGATCCCCACGCTGTTGCGGGAGGTCCCCTCTCCGGTCCCCACCCAGACGATATCGGGGTGGCTCTGGGACACATCCACGGCCCCCACGGCCACAGTCTTTTCCAGGTGAAAGGAGGGCTCCCAGGTGATGCCTGCGTTCACCGACTTCCACACACCGCTGGGACCTATGGCTGCGTAGATGACAGAGGTGTTGCTCTCCACCACAGCAAAGTCCACCACCCGGCCGCCCATGATGGCCGGCCCGATGCTACGCATCGCCAGGTCCTGCACGATCTCGTCAAAGACAGAATCCTTGGATCTGTCCTGCGCCGGAGAAGCCGGCAGGGAAACAGACAGAGCCAGCAAAAGCACGCCTACCAAAAGCCTTATAGCTTGAGATTGTCTGAACACAAGTGCCTCCTTTATCCAGCCTGGATCCGGCCTAAACCATGAGAAAGCCAGGTTGTATAGAATACTTATTGAATGCCTGGTTGTAGGGACAGACATAGAAGAAAAACCGGGTTTCCGAGACTCCATCAGTCACAAGCATAGCTTATATCAGAATGGGGGGATTGCGTAAAGTCGAGGTGTAGCTTATCTTTGTCCAAGCCTAAGACCCGCCCAACCACCCCATGGGCTTGGACAAAGATAAGCTACACCATGAAAATATCCAAGCAGAAGACCCATCCATCCCATGGACTTGAACATAGAGATCCTGCACTCTGAGCACTTGAGAGAATCCTGTAGAGGAACCATTCAACCTCACCCGCTGAACCTATCTGAAGACAAAAGTTCAGACCCCATCATCGATATGTGTTCCATCCGAAGGCATGCCCTGTTGGTTTTGGATTACTTTGATCTTTGGAAGGTCAGCTGCACGCGGCCCCGGGCATCCCCGAGCACGGCCGCAGTCCCGGAAAACGAAACCTCAAGCTTTTCGGGAAGGCTGGAAAGGAGGCTGAAGCCGGCCGGGATCTGAAGCGTAAGGCCATATATGCGCTCCGGGATATCCAGTGTCACGATGGTCTGCCGGAGGTCAGAGGACACATCCAGCTCCACCTTGTCGCGCGCTGCCCACCAGGCTCCGAAATCCGATATGGAGCCGAACCAGGCAAAGTCCTTGACGGCCTCGATGAATCCCTTCTCGAACTCGAATTTGTGTCCCAGCTCGTCCGGATGGATCAGGACGACGAAGATGCCTCCGGACCGGCTGATCTTTCGAGCCAACTCCACGGCCTGATCAAGCCGGTCCCCCATCCGGGGCTGGCGTTCGTCTTCCACGGTTATGGGGAACTCATACATATTGACCTCGGCCCGAAAATCCCGGTTGTAGGTGAGCTGGAACGGCAGGTGGGTCAGGGATTTGTTGGCCGTGATGGTCGAGGTATACAAAAATCCCGTGGCCATAAGAGCCTGGGGCAAGGCAGACGGATTGGACAGGAAGCCCGGCCGGAAAGACACCACCGGCGCTCCTTTCAAAAAGTGGTCCAGGAGGAATTTGCTGATACGCAGCTCCCCCAGGATGGTACCGTTCACTGCTTTGCGGCGCCTCTTGATGAACGGCCTGTAGGCGGGATACTGCTCTGTCCCGGTCCCCAGGGGGAAATCGCTGAACAGTTCCGCGTGGGAGACGGAGTGGCTACCCACCTCCATGCCCAGGGCCTCCAGTTCCCTCAGCACCTCCACGGAAACATCGTTGAAAAAGATGTCATCGTTCCAGTCACGGATGTATTTTGTCTGAATGAAATAGGTGGCCCGGATGCCCTGGCTTTTTTCATACTCCGCATAACGGAGAGAATTGCGCAGGGATTTGGGATAATCCACATCATGCGTGATCATGACCGCCAGGGGCCTGCCCCAAGGGACCGGTGCCAGCGTGACCGCATCCGGCTCGGCCGCGAGATAGATCTTTTTCAGGAGCCCGAGCAGGACATCCAGGGTGGGCTCGTACTCATTGACATAGCTGCGCGCCATCCCCACCTCGCGATAGTTATACCCTTTCAGGATCAGGAAACCCAGATCGATCCCGAAGGCATAGGCGGCACCGGACGCATAGGGTTTCTGTATGATCGCAGCCGTCCCATCCTCGAACACGGCCAGAGGCTTGTTTCTGGGCGCCGTGTAGCCTACAGTTCCCAGTGGTATCCTGTCCTGGTCGGATGGGGGATCTGACGCGGGCGGAGGATTTCCGGCTTCACTGCCTCCCTCCGAATAGATCCGCAGGACCGATTCCTTGGAATCATGGAGGTCGGAAACCAAGGATTGTGTGGTGTCGAACCTGATCTCATGCCGTTCTCGAGAGGAAATCACTTCTTCGAACCCAAACACTTCGTCCAGGCCTCCCCCCAACACATTCACAGCGATAAGGGTGCCCCCGCCCCTGGGAAAGGCCGCCAGGGCCTTCAAGGCCGCAGCCTCCAGGACCCTTCCGGATATCACAGGATAGACCAGGACTGCCCGATGCTCAAGGGCACGCCGGTAATCCGTTGTGACAGAAATGGGGACACCGAGGGACTTGAGCCCGTGCGCAAGGCCGAGCCACGAGCTCTCGGTATCGGTCAAGAGGATAGCCAGGCGGCTGGAATTACCCTGTGTGTACGAAGACAACGGCTCCGAATCAGGCGGGGAAACCACAGCGGGCTCGGAAGGGCCGGACAGGCCCTCGAATACAAAGACCTCCAGCCTAAGTTTTTGAGCGACATAGTTCACGATCAAGAGCAGCAAGGCCGCCGCAATCAGGGAAACCGTCAGATTGACCGCGTGTTTTCTTTTCATCGCATCAGCCAGAGGATCCGGACCACCTGATCTTCCTTCCTTTACATGTTGCGGCGGTACTGGCCGCCCACGCCGTACAGGGCCTGGGTGATCTGGCCAAGCGAGCAGAAACGCACGGTGTTCATCAGCTCGGCAAAGATGTTCCCGCCGGCCAGGGCCACCTGCTGCAGCCGCTCCAGCGCGGCTGGGGCTTCCTTGGCGTTTTTCTTTTGGAATTCGGCCAGGCGCCGCAGCTGGGATTCCTTTTCCTCCTCCGTGGCTCGAGATAGGGGGATGCAGGTCTGGGTCTCCCTGGCTTCAGCGTCCTCAGCTCCGGGATTGCGGAATGTGTTGACCCCGACCACAGGCAGCTCGCCTGTGTGCTTGAGCAGCTCATAGTGCATGGACTCTTCCTGGATCCGGCTGCGCTGGTAGCCGGTCTCCATGGCGCCCAGGACCCCGCCCCGCTCGGAGATGTGGTCGAATTCCAGGAGCACGGCTTCCTCCACCAGTCGGGTCAGCTCCTCGACGATAAAGCTGCCCTGCAGCGGGTTTTCGTTCTTGGCCAGCCCCCATTCGCGGTTGATGATGAGTTGTATGGCCAGGGCCCGGCGCACGGATTCGTCGCTGGGCGTGGTAATGGCCTCGTCATAGGCATTGGTATGGAGGCTGTTGCAGTTGTCATAGACCGCACACAGGGCCTGCAGTGTGGTGCGGATGTCGTTGAATTGGATCTCCTGGCTGTGGAGCGAGCGGCCCGAGGTCTGGATGTGATACTTGAGCATTTGGGAGCGGCGTGAGGCCTGGTATCGGTTCCGCATGGCGATGGCCCAGATGCGGCGGGCCACGCGACCGATCACGGTGTACTCCGGATCCATGCCGTTGGAGAAGAAAAAAGACAGGTTGGGTCCAAAGCTGTCGAGGGGCATGCCGCGGGAGCGGTAATACTCGACGTAGGTGAAGCCGTTGGACAGGGTCAGGGCCAGCTGGGTGATGGGATTGGCCCCGGCCTCGGCAATGTGATAGCCGGATATGGATACCGAGTAGAAGTTGCGCACATTGTTCTGGATGAAATATTCCTGGATATCCCCCATCATCCGAAGCGCAAAAACCGTGGAAAAGATGCACGTGTTCTGGCCCTGGTCTTCCTTCAGGATGTCGGCCTGGACCGTGCCTCGGACTTTGGAGAGCACATCGGCCCGGATGGCCTGGTACTGCTCCTCCGGGGGTGGCTTGCCGTGTTCATTGGTGAACCGGTCCACCTGCTGGTCGATGGCAGTGTTGAGAAACATGGCCAGAATCATGGGCGCGGGGCCGTTTATAGTCATGGACACCGAGGTGGTGGGTGCGCTCAGGTCGAATCCGCTGTAAAGGACTTTGACGTCGTCCAGGGTGCAGATGCTGACCCCCGAGGTCCCTACCTTACCGAAGATGTCGGGACGCTCTTCCGGATCACAGCCGTAGAGGGTCACGGAATCGAAGGCGGTGGACAGGCGCTTGGCATCGTAGTTCGCAGACAACAGCTTGAAGCGGCGGTTGGTGCGGGCCGGATCGCCCTCGCCGGCGAACATGCGGGTGGGGTCCTCTCCCACCCTCTTCAGGGGGAAGACCCCCGCAGTGAAGGGGAAATATCCGGGGACGTTCTCCTCCCGCATCCAGCGATAGATCTCCCCCGGGTCCTGGAACCGGGGCAGCACGATCTTGGGGATCTTCTGGTGAGAGAGGGACTCTGTGAAGAGCGGGCGTTTGATGTCGCAGCTGCGGACCTCATAGCACAGCTCATCCTGAGAGTATTTGTCCCGGATCTCCTCCCACTCCTCCAGGACCTGGCGCGTCTCTTCCCGGATCTTTTCCTTGGCCAAGGTGACCTCTTGCTTGAGGCGAGCGAGTGTGACTTCCCCTCCGTTGCTCCCTTCACCCATGAGTTTGAGGGATTCAGAGAGGTGCCAGCGGGTGCGGACCGCGGCGGCCTGCTCCTCGGTGCGCTGGTGGTAGTCACGCACGGTCTCAGCGATCTCCGCCAGGTAGCGGGTGCGTTCGGGCGGGACGATGATGGTTTTGGAGGTGGAGGTCCTGTTCTTGTGCGGGGGCATGTGGGTACCGAAAGAGATCCCGGTCTTTTCGGCCACGGCCGCCACCAAAGCCTGATAGAACGCGGTCACGCCGTCATCATTGAACTTGGAAGCGATGGTTCCGAAGACCGGCAGGTCCGCGGGATCAGTGTCAAAGGCCTTGCGGTTCCTCTGCACCTGTTTGCGGACATCCCGCACCGCGTCTTCGCTGCCGCGCTTCTCGTATTTGTTGATCACCACCAGGTCTGCGAAATCGAGCATATCAATTTTTTCAAGCTGGGTGGCAGCACCGAATTCGCTGGTCATGACGTAGACAGAGAGGTCGACCAGGTCGATGATGTGGGAGTCCCCCTGGCCGATCCCGGCCGTCTCGATCAGGATGAGGTCGAATCCGGCGGACTTAAGCACGCCCAGCACCTCGGGCAGTGCCTCGGGGATCTCGGTCTGTGACTGGCGCGTCGCCAGCGACCGCAGGTACCCGCGCGGATCGTTGATGGCATTCATGCGGATGCGGTCGCCCAATAGAGCGCCGCCGGTCTTGCGACGCGAGGGATCGCAGCTGACAATGGCCACATGCATCTCCGAGATATCGCGCAGGATGCGCTGGATCAGCTCGTCGGTGAGGGAAGACTTTCCGGCACCCCCAGTCCCGGTGATGCCTACCACCGGAATAGTCCGGGATGATTCTGCCTGGCCCAGCTGCAACAGAATCTCGGAGAGGTTCCCGTATTCCCCGGCCTTGGCCAGCTCGACTGCGGTCAGAGCCCTGGCCACCTGCCGCTTGTTCTCAGGGGACAGCCGGGTGTAGTCCGGGGCCTCTTGAGCCACCGTGCAGAAATCCATCTGCTCCACCATGTGGTTGATGATGCCCTGCAGCCCCCAGCGAGTGCCGTCTTCGGGGGAATAGATCTTGGCAACCCCATAGTCCTCCAGTTCCTTGATCTCCTCGGGGATGATGACCCCTCCCCCGCCTCCGAAGACCCGGATGTGGGAAGCGCCCCGTTCCTTAAGGAGGTCGACCATGTACTTGAAGTACTCGAGGTGACCGCCTTGGTAGGAGGAGACGGCGATGCCTTGGACATCCTCTTCGATGGCCGCAGTCACGATCTCTCCGACCGAGCGGTTGTGTCCCAGATGGATGACCTCCACACCCGTGCTCTGCAGGATCCGGCGGATGATGCCGATGGCAGCGTCGTGCCCATCGAACAGGGAGGTGGCTGTGATGGCCCGGATGGGATTCTTGGGACTATAGGGTTCGGGTTCTTGACTCATGGTGTCTCCTTGTTGGTGGATCTCCCCAGAATAAAGTCGGTCTGCCGCTTGATGTAGTCCTCGATGGTGTAGTGGCGGGATAGGAACCAGCGCCGGAAGGTCCACATGTGGCCAAGCACCGTGATGTTGTGGGCGATGAGCTCGAGAGAGCGGTGTGGAAGGCGGGGGAGGTCGCCGGATCGTGCCAGCTGCTCGAGTGTGCTGACAAAGATGTTGGTCAGCTTGACCTCATTCTCCAATACACGGTTGCGCCACTGCTCGGGAAGTGCCTTGGTCTCTTGATAGACCAGCAGGATGTGGTCGCTCATACGGTCACAGACCAGAAAATATTCGCGGATCATGGCCGCCAGCACGTTCCTGCCACCGGACACCCTCTGGACGGCCTCAGCCACGGCAGCCTCCACTTCGGCATGGATGGCGTCACACACGAGGTAGAGCACATCCTCCTTGGTAGACACATACTCGTACAGCAACCCGGTGGAGATCCCGGATTCGCGGGCGATCTCTCGGGTGGTGGTCTTGTGGAAGCCCTTTTCGATAAACAGCCGGACGGCGGCGTCGACGATTTGGCGGCGGCGGCGACTGATGAGGTCGGGGTCCTTGACCTGGGAGGGTATGTCCTCGACCTTCCGCGTATGTTCTGGATTCCTCATGGTTGATTGAGCGAGCGCTCAATCAACTTACTACGGAATCAGAGGATCTGTCAAGTAATAAAATAGCGCGTGTAATGTTAACTGGGGACAGGCCCTAAAATATTTGGAGGACTGCTTCCCAATCTTCAGGCAAAGAAATCCGCTGGGAGGCTCTTAAGGCGCATAACATCCCGCACCCGGTCCCTGACATCGAATCGCTTGGCACAGGTGACATTACAACTCGAGCAGGACCCGCAGGGATCCTCCCCCAGGTCCAGGGACGTGAGCAGCGTATGGGCCTTTTCCAGGTTGCCGTAGCCGTAGACATACATATAGCTGCGCATCACATCGGCGATCGGGAGCTGCTGAGGGCACTGCGGCAGGCACTGCTCGCAGGCCTGGCAGTACAGGCCCCCAGTCTTCTCGTCCAGCTTGAGATCGGCATACTCCTGTTCGGTGAGCGTCAGGTCTCCCATGACGGAGAGATCCGCCTGCATCTGATCGAAGGTGGTGAATCCGGGGATGGCGGTATGCAGGTTGGTGTCCTGCAGAGCGAACTTGAGGGCCGCCTTCATGTTGATGGGATCGGTCTTCTCCTTGTCCCAGAATACGCCGGCCTGTGTCTTCATGGCCACGACGCCCAGGCCGGCCTCGGCAGCCTCTGCCACGGCCAGGCGCAGGTCTTCCAGGTAGTCTTTGCGGAAGTTGTAGGCCGTGAGCACCACATCGTAAACTCCCGCTTCGATGGCCGCCCGGATGACTTCGGGCTCACCGGCATGGGTAGTCACACCGATATACCGGGCTCGTCCCCGCTTTTTCTCATCCTGCAGGGCCTTGATCATGGGCGCAGACTGGGCGTCCTGCCCCCGCCTTAGGTTATGGAGGTAAAGGATGTCCACATATTCCAGGCCCAGGCGTTCCAGGCTGGTGTCGAATTTCGTTTTGAAGTTCTCGGCAGAGGTCTCGGGCAGGAGGAAACCTGTCTTGCGGTCGCGGTCGCCCGGCACCTTAGTGGCGAGCACATAGGAGTCCCGCGGCCGGCCCTTGATCACCGTGCCGATCATGGTCTCATTGCGGCCGCGCTGGTATCCCCAGGCTGTGTCCAGCATCACGATCCCGGCATCCAGGGCGGCAGCCACCAGGGCCGCGTTGTCGGCATTCATGACCCCCATGCTCACGATGGGAAGCTTAAATCCGGTCTTCCCCAGCGTGCGGTGGATCACTTTGCGATCCGCCTGGTCCTGAAGCCGGCCGGCTCTTCCATTTTTTCCCTGGAGCATCGGTACCGCACTCAGACCGGCGACCCCCGTCAGCCCCATCTTCAGGAACGAACGGCGCTGCATTTTCGGCTTTTTCATGGTCATCCTGTTTCCTCCTCGTATATTCTCTTTCTGGTTTTAGTCTTTTAAAACAATTCCTATAGATTCTATGGCGCTTGGGGCTACAAAGTCAAACCTCACCGAAACCTAAGTGCGGTGATCAGACGAAATGGCAGCAGCCAATTCCTTCAGTTCCTTTTTCAGTCCCGCCAGGCGGGCTTTCGAATAGCCCCGGATCCTGCTGCCCCACCTGTTGAGGCAGTCTGCTGCATCCGTCTACCGGATGATTCATATATTGTGACGTCTATTTCCGCTGCTGCCGGGCTTTCCAGCTGCGGTACTCCTCCTTGCTTCGGAAGGGAGGAAAATGGTGCGGCATGATCTCATAAGATGTGTCGGCCAGCGGTGCCGGGTTGGAAGGGATGTGGGCCGCCATCCGGCCCTTGATCTCCTGGTACTCGGGCCGGTAGGCCAGGTTGGTCCACTCCTGGGGATCGCTGCGGTGGTCGTATAGCTCCTCGCTGTCGTCGATGTAGCGGGTGTAGCGCCAGTCCTCGGTGCGGACCGAAAACTCAGAAAAATCATAGGTGGTGATGGCCGGGTAGTCCCATGAAGCTCCTGGGTTACGCAGCAGCGGCACCAGGCTGTGCCCGTCCAGGCCGGGCTTTCCCGGCAGGCCGCACAGCTCCACCAGTGTGGGAAAAATGTCCATCAGCGAGGTCACTCTCTGGCAGCGCCCTCCACCGGCTGATCCTTCCGGCAGTCCTTTGATGCCCTCGGGCACCTTGAACATCATCACCGTGCGGACCACGTTCTCCCAGAGCGCGAATTTGCGCCAGTGCTCCTTCTCCCCCAACTGCCAGCCGTGGTCTGACCACAGCACCACGATGGTGTTCTCGGCATAGGGACTCTCTGACAACGCATCCAGGAGCCTGCCCACCAGGGCGTCGGCATAGGTGATGGAGGCCAGATAGCCCTGCACGGCCGGCTTCCACTGTCCGGCTGCCAGGACATGTTCATGATAGCCGCCGCCGCGATAGGCGATCTCCCGCGCTCGCTCCCCCACGTCGTCCAGGTCATTCTCGAGTATTTGGGGCAGCTGCACGGACTCCAGCGGGAACAGGTCAAAGTACTTCTGCGGCACATACCAGGGGACGTGCGGCCTGTAGATGCCGCAGGCCAGGAAAAACGGCCGCTCGTGCTGGCGCTGCAGTTGGCGGATCACCCAGTCTACGGATCTGAAATCTCCGGTCTCCTCATCCGGAATCTCCAGCGGCGCCCAGTCGAAGTCCGCGTACATGTTATCGAACAGGGGCATATTCACGGTCTCACCCGTCTTGGGATAGAAGTAGCGGGGCATGTGCCGCTCCTTGGACGGAAAATAGTCTTCCCAGGACTGAGGGTCCGGCATGTTGTTGTGGAAGATCTTGCCGGCGCCGCCCGCCCAGTAGCCGTTTTGGGAAAAATACTTGGGCAGGGTAACAGCATCCGGCAGCACCTCCCGCCAGACCTGATAATTGGAGTACAGGCCGGAAGTGTAGCAGTGCTGGCCGGTGAGGAGGGCCGTTCGCGAGGGATTGCAGGCCGGAGAGGCGCAGTAGTTGCGCGTGAAGTTGACTGCTTCGCCGGCGAACCGAGTCAGGTTCGGAGTGCGCGCTTGGGGGTGACCTCCCAGGGGCTCGATCCAGTCATTGAGATCGTCCACTGAGATGAACAGCACATTGGGAGGTTCATGCAGGACCCGGTCGCTGCCGCCTCCCCCCCCACGGCTGCAGCACGTGAATGCCGCGGCCACAATCCCCCAACACAGGGCCATGAAAAATACCTTTTGTTTCCAGATGTGCATGGTCGACCTTCCTTCTGGTATCCTCCATCACTTATCAAAAACGCCCCGGATTTGTCAAGCAGCCGACGTCTCCCTTCGGGGGCTGAACGTTGCCGAATCCGAGACCGGATCTAGTGAGGGGGGGCTGAGTAAGCCTACTTGGCTATCCGGATGACCCTGCCGACTCCCATCTCCACGAAGTTTTTTCCGTAAGCCTGCCTGAACCACTCGATCTGCTGCTCGCCGGTGCAGTGAGTGGCCCCGCATTTGCGGACTCCCGCCTCCAGGAACCGCTCGATGATGGCATGGATCTCGACCCGGGATTTTTCCATCAGGTGGAAACCGCCAAAAACAAAATAGACATCCTTGTCCAGCACACTGCGGGAGCGCTGGACCATATCGGCGATGCCGGGATGGGCACAGCCGGTGAGAAGGGCCAGGCCCTGGGCAGTGTCCAGGATGATGCCCAGTTCATTGGCAGGCCCTTTGATCTCGCCGGTCAGCCAGACATCCCGGCAGATCTCGATGGGATCGGTCACCTTAACCGTCCGGGCACCCGCAGACTCCACCTTCCGGCTGAACTCGTCTGAGAACGACGCCGGAAAATACACTGGGACCCCGGTTTTCTTTAAGAGCAAAGACCAGAGTCCTCCGGTGTGGTCCCCGTGCTCGTGAGAGATGACGATCTGATCGATGACGCCCACATCGATGTCCAGAGCCTCAAGGTTGTTCCAGAAGATGTCGGGCTGGGTGCCGGTATCGAACAGGATGGTCTTTTCCGCACCCTGGATAAGGCAGGCGAATCCCCAGTCCGCCTTGGTGCCCGATGCGTGCACGGTGTTATCGTAAAGGATGGTGACCTGGAAATCATCCGCTGCAGCAGCCGCTCCCCCACAGATAAGCAGGGCCAGCAGACCCAGAAACCACATTTTCATTGTCCGTCTCCTCCCATTCGTCTCAGTCGACGATGAACACTTTGGCGCCGGTATCGGTATAGGCCAGGTGAGGGTTTTCCTCGTCGTCTCCGGCCTGGAAGCTCGTAGCCGCTGTCATCGTGATCCTGCGCCCGTCCTTGAGTTCTATGAAGAGCTCCCCTTCCAGTATGAAAAGCACGTGGCCACGCGGACACCAGTGGTCAGAGCGAAAGCCCGGAGAGTACTCAACGATCCGCACGCGCAGGCCATCCTGATCATACGTCCACCAGTAGGATGTCCCTGTCTCTCCCCTGTATTCGGCGGCTTCCACCTGGCTCCAATCGATAAACGTGAACGGCACGGCCGGGAGATTCATGGTCCCTCCTTCCTATTGCGATACCTGTCCAGCACCGTGGCATCCACCCAGTATATGTCGCTCTGCCCCAGGCGTGTGCTGGTGAAAAAGAGATACTTGCCATCCGGCGAGACCATGGGAGAAAATTCGCTCCCCCTGCTGT
This sequence comes from Candidatus Aminicenantaceae bacterium, assembly GCA_041821525.1. Taxonomy (GTDB): domain Bacteria; phylum Acidobacteriota; class Aminicenantia; order Aminicenantales; family Aminicenantaceae; genus JAUXEH01. Next base: position 13,414 of record JBGUED010000017.1, read on the forward strand.
TGATGAGCTCGCCCATGTTGATGGCCGGTGTCCATTTTCCATTGCCGCTTCGAAAGCTGATGTACAGATCGCTCTTCCCGAATCCATTGCGGAGGCGGTAGGAGGAAAATATCAGGTAGGCCTCATCCGGAGCAATGAAGGCATCGAACTCGCGGTCGGGTGTATTGATGGCTTTCCCCAGGTTCTCAGGCTCGGCATACTTCCCATTCACATAACGGGCGCGAAAGATATCACTCGAGCCGCACCCCCCCTCACGGTCGGAAGAAAAATACAGTGTCCTGTCCCGGGTCACTGAGGGATAGATCTCGATCCCGCCCGGAAGGTTGACTTGGGGACCGAGGGGACGCGGATCGGTCCACCCGGAGCCGGTCCGGTCCACGACCCAGATGTTGTAGCCATCCGCCCTATCACCACCCTCCGAGAGCGGTCGGTCGGAGGGAAACAGCAGATTTTTTCCGTCCGGAGTGATGAAGGGATCCGCGTCACTGAAGGTCCCGGAGAAAGGGGCGATGCGCGGGCGCGTCCAGCGCCCCTCGATCTCCCGCATCTGCAGGATGGTATAATTCTTGTCCGAGTCCATGGTCGAGAAATAGAACTCCTTGAGGTCGGGAAAGAAGACCGCATTGAGCACGTACCTTCCCGTGCACACGATCCCCAGGGCAAAGATCCCTGGATTTTCATTGGGCGGCTCCTGCCCCAGGTAGGGACCGCTGAGGAGCGGAAATTCGATCTGAGGACCCGGGCACACGGCCGCAGAACGCGGCCCTCCCAGACAGAGCAGGATCAAGAGCGGGCCCAGCAAGCGAAGGGTTTGTTTGGGTCGGGTCATGCGTCTGCCTTTATTGTATCCGAGAACATCCGGTCGCCTCCAGGATTTATTTTTCAAAAAT